>JBBQRJ010000088.1:0-13368 GCA_038214955.1 Aggregatilineales bacterium
TAGGAAATAAATCGTTCGCAATTTTGCGGACGCCCCCTTGGGCGTCCCTACGAGACAGGGTTATCAGTGACGGATTTCAGCACACTCAACCTGCAATTTGAAGAAGCCGCTCCTCAAGAACTGCTGCGGTGGGCGTGGGAGACTTACGGCAATCAGTTGGCGATGGTGACGAGTTTCCAGCCTAGCGGTTTGGTCATGCTTCATATGCTGCAAGAGATCGCGCCGGAACTGGCGATTTTGACGCTCGATACAGGGCTGCTGTTCCCTGAAACCTATGCGTTGGTCGAACAATGGGAGCAGGCATTCAATTTGAATGTCGTGCGTGTGCGTCCGTCACAAACCGTCGCACAGCAAGCGATCAATTATGGTGACGCGCTGTGGGAACGTGACTCTAACGTGTGCTGCAATTTGCGGAAAACAACCCCCCTCAACGATGCGCTGCGCGGCTATGGCGCATGGATCACGGGTATTCGCCGGGATCAAGCAGAGACGCGCAAAAGCAGCGCGTTAATTTCGTGGGACGCCAAATATGAAAACGTCAAATTGGCGCCGTTAGCGTCGTGGACAGAGGACATGGTGTGGACTTACATCCATGCGTATGACCTGCCGTACAACGCGCTCCACGACCAGAATTACTTTAGTATTGGCTGCCAGCCCTGCACCCGTGCAGTCGCTCCCGGTGAGGATCGACGGGCGGGACGGTGGAGCGGACAGAACAAGACCGAATGTGGTATCCATGCAGCACAACCATTACAAGGAGCATCATGACTTACGGATCGGGATTTACACTGTGGCTCACCGGACTTTCCGGCGCGGGCAAAACGACTATTGCAGTGGCATTGGAACAAGAATTGTCGCAGCGCGGGGCAAAAATTGAACGTCTGGACGGGGATACCGTTCGGCAAGGATTGACCCGCGATCTCGGTTTTAGCAAGGCTGACCGGGATAAGAACATCGAACGGGTGACATTTGTCGCCAAGTTATTATCGCGTAACGGTGTCGGCGTGGTTGCATCCTTCATTTCGCCGTACCGTGAAGCCCGTGACAAGGCGCGTCAAGAGACGACCAACTTTATTGAGGTGTACGTCAATGCGCCGATTGAAACCTGTGCTGCTCGTGATGTGAAGGGGTTGTACGCCAAAGCTTTCGCGGGCGAACTCAAGGACTTCACGGGCGTTGATGACCCCTATGAAGCGCCTGAAAGCGCAGAATTGATCCTGCATACTGATATTGAGACGCTTGAAGAAAGCGTTGCCAAAATTTTGAATTATCTCGAAGCACGCAACCTTATTCCGCGTGCCGAACTCGCCATCGGAGCCGATTAATGCCCTACGAACTTATCAAGCCGCACGGCGGCACCCTGATCAACCGACTGCTGACTGCTGATGCTCGTGCTGAGGCGCTGCAACTTGCGCCGACCCTGCCGAAAATTGCATTGAGCGAATTGAACCTCGCTGACCTCGAAATGATCGCTATTGGCGCACTTAGCCCGCTCACCGGGTTCATGAATCACGCTGATTACGAGTCGGTGGTGTTCAAGATGCGCCTTGCTAACGGTTTGCCCTGGACAATTCCGGTGACGCTGGCTGTCACCGATGAACAAGCGGCGGCGATCAATGTTGGGGATCGCGTTTTACTGACGGAAGGTGAAACACCGTTAGCGATTTTGCACGTCAGCGACAAATTCACGTATGATCGAACGGTTGAAGCGGAACACGTTTATTGCACGACGGAAGCCGCGCACCCCGGTGTCGCACGGTTGTACCGTCAAGGGGATACCCTGTTGGCGGGTGACATTGATGTGATTGACCTGCCAGCCCGCGCAACCCAGGAATTTAGCGATCTGCGCTACACGCCAGCCGAGTCACGACGCATTTTCACTGAACGCAATTGGCGGCGCATTGTTGGTTTCCAAACACGCAACCCGATCCATCGGGCGCACGAGTACATTCAAAAGACCGCGTTGGAAATTGTAGACGGTCTGCTCCTCCATCCACTGGTGGGCGAAACCAAATCTGACGACATCCCCGCAGACATCCGAATTGAGAGCTATCGTGCTATCGTTGACGCTTATTACCCGGCGCAGCGCGTACTGCTGGCGGTATTCCCGGCGGCGATGCGTTATGCGGGTCCCCGTGAGGCGATTTTCCACGCGATTGCCCGCAAGAATTACGGATGCTCACATTTTATCGTTGGGCGCGATCATGCAGGGGTGGGGAAGTACTACGGCACGTATGACGCGCATTACATCTTCGATGAGTTTACACCAGAAGAAATCGGCATTACGCCGCTGTTCTTCGAGCATACGTTTTACTGCAAGTCGTGCGGTGGGGTCGTGAGCTTGAAGACTTGCCCGCATGATACGACTCATCATGTGAGCTTGAGCGGCACGCAAGTCCGCGAAATCCTGCGACGTGGCGAACTGCTGCCCGTCGAATTTACCCGCCCTGAAGTCAGCCGCGTGCTTATGCGCGGGATTCAAGAAGGGATCAATTAAGTTGAATCACTCGTTGCAGTTGAGAACACAAATCACATTTTTGCGTCCACGTGAGTTCGTAAGCTGTTGTAGCAGCCAGCGAATGTGTTAGGTCGCGTCTTGTGATTTGTGTTTTATCTATTGCAGATGAGAAAGAAGGTTCAACATGCCCCGTATTCGTTTTATCCTGTTCACCCTTGTAACAACTATTGTGATCGTTCTCGCGTTCACCGTCTTTCAGCCTGCTGCCGCGCAAGACAGCATCACCTTGATGCTTGCTGGTTATGCGGTGCCTCGTGAAGCCTACGGCGATATTATCCCGCTGTTTCAAGCCTACTGGCGCGAACAGACCGGGCAGACCGTGAATATCCTCGAATCGTATCAGGCGTCTGGCGCACAGTCGCGGGCGGTGGCGGGTGGGTTTGAGGCTGATATTGTCGCGCTGTCGATTGAACCGGACATCACCCGTTTGGTCGATGCGGGGTTGGTCAGCGCGGATTGGAAAGACGACAATGCGTATCAGGGATTCGCGGCGCAGTCGCTGGTTGTGCTGGCGGTGCGTCCTGAAAATCCGCGTGGGATTGCGGACTGGGCTGATCTGGCGCAAGAAGGCTTAGAAGTGATCACGCCTGACCCGGCGACAAGCGGCGGCGCTCAATGGAACATTCTTGGCGCGGCGGGTGCTGCACAGCGCGGTTTTATCCCCGGTTATGAAGGTGGCGACGGCGTAACGGCGTTCTTGACCGCACTCGTGGGCAATATCGCGGTGCTGGATCGGGATGGGCGCGAAAGTTTCCTCACGTTTGAGCGCGGGATCGGTGATGTAGCGATCACGTATGAGAATGAAGTGTACGCGGGTTTGCTGGCAGGACGTGAATACAGCATCGTCTACCCGACCTCGACTATTTTGATTGAGAACCCGATTGCTGTCGTAGATACCTATGTTGATCTGCATGGCACGCGAGAAGTTGCAGAGGCGTTCGTACAGTTTGTGTGGTCGGCAGACGCGCAACGGGCGTTCGCTAATCACGGTTTCCGCCCCGTGAACCCGACGGTACGTGCCGAAGTGGGTCTCGTTGACGCCGAAAGTGAAGCCACAGAAGAAGCCCCCTCCACAGTGGAATTGAACCCAGAAATCACGTTCCCCACCGTTCAAGACCAATTCACAATTGCGGAATTCGGTGGTTGGGGTGAAGCACGCGCTATCTATTTTGGTGAACAAGGGTTGTTCACCCAGATCATCTCGCAATCGCAGGGTGGCTAAATGACTGGACTTCCACTGTCTTACGACGTTGGAAGCGTAAAGCGTACCCAGTCACCGACTTATGGTGTCTGGGGCTTACGCTTCGTCGCACTCAGCTATCTTGTCCTGTTCATCGTTGTGCCGCTGGTGGTCATTCAAGTGCAGGGCGTTCGTTATGGCTTAGATGTGTTCTGGCAAAGTGTTGTCCGCCCCGAAGCACTGAGCGCGATTACGCTGTCGGTCTACACATCAGCGATCATGGCTGTGATCAACACGGTTGCTGGTACGCTGACGGCTTATGTACTGGTACGCTATAAGTTTCCCGGCAAACGGTTGTTCAATACGCTCATTGATCTCCCGTTTGCGATTCCGACGCTGGTTATTGGCGTGATGCTGGTCGTGCTGTATGGTCCGCAAACGGCAATCGGAAAGTTTTTCACCAACGAATTGAACTTTCGGATTTTATTCGCTACGCCGGGTATTGTGATGGCGCTGCTGTTCGTGGGGTATCCGTTCGTGATCCGCACGGTGCAGCCCGTCCTCTTACAAATGGATGCGAGTCAAAGCGAAGCAGCCCAGACGATTGGGGCAGGGGCATGGACAACCTTCCGACGGATCATTTTTCCGGCGATTCGTCCGGCGATTGTCACCGGGGCGCTGCTCAGTTTTGCGCGGTCACTTGGAGAGTTCGGTTCGGTGATTGTCGTGGCGGGAAACATCCCCATGCGGTCTCAAACTGCGACGGTTTATATTTATACACAGGTTGAAGCAGGTAATATGCAAGCGGCGAGCAGCGTCTCGATGGTGTTGCTACTCATTGCATTTTCTATTACAGTTGGAGTTGATTTGCTGCAATGGAGGCGTCATGCGTGAAATTTCTCCACGTTCGCCCGTTGCCATCGTCCTAATCATCGTTGTTGTAGCTTACGCGGGCTTGTTATTCATCGCCCCCCTTGTCGCTATTCTTCAAGGGGCGTTCGCAGATGGTCTTGAACCCGTCTTAGCGGTCTTCACTGATCCTCGTGTACAGCACGCCTTTCAAGTGACGCTCATCCTGTCGCTGATAGCCACCGCGATTAATGCCGTCTTCGGGTTGATCGCCGCGTGGGTGCTTGTGCGCGGAAAATTTCGCGGCAAAAAGCTATTTGATGCGTTGGTTGATATTCCATTTGTATTTTCCCCCGTGATTGCGGGTTATGCGTTGATCGTTTTGTTCGGACGTGACGGTTGGCTTGCGCCGCCTATTTTCAGCATCGTGTTTGCACTGCCGGGCATACTGCTGGCAAAAGTCTTTGTTTCTGTTCCGTTCGTGATTCGTGAAGTTCAACCCGTGTTAGACGCGCTGACGCCAGAGCAAGAGGAAGCGGCGTACACCATCGGCGCGACCCGGTTCACGACGTTTCGACGGGTCATATTGCCTGAAATTTGGACAGCTTTGCTGTATGGGATTGTGCTGACGTTCGCACGGGCGATTGGCGAATTTGGGGCGGTATCGGTGGTCAGCGGGAACATCGAAGGCTACACCGAAACGGCGACGAGTTTTGTCTTTCGCGCCTTAAATGATCGCAACGATGTTGGTGGTTACAGCGTTTCGGTTGTGTTATGCCTGATTTCACTGGTAATCCTAGTCTTGATGAGTTTTCTGCGCGGTAGAATTGTAAGACGGGGGAATTAAGCTGCCATGTCGATTAAACTAGAGCAACTTCATAAGTCGTATGGGAGCGATCCTATCGTCCGCAATGTATCGCTTGAAGTCAATACAGGCGAATTATTTGTCCTGTTGGGGGCAAGTGGAAGCGGTAAAAGTACGCTGCTGCGCCTTATCGCCGGATTGATTACGCCAGACAGCGGACGTGTTTTTCTCAATGACCGGGATGTCACTTATTTGCCGACGCAAAAGCGCGGGACAGGGTTTGTGTTTCAAAACTACTCGCTGTTCCGGCATATGACCGTAGGGGAAAATATCGGTTTCGGGCTGAGTATTCGGCGCGTAGGGCAAAGCGAACGCACGGATCGAGTCAATGAACTGCTCCAATTGATCGGGTTGGCGGGTTATGGAGATCGTTTTCCGGCACAGCTTTCCGGCGGTCAACAGCAGCGCGTGGCATTGGCGCGGGCGCTGGCGTATCAACCTAACGTTTTGCTGCTTGATGAACCCTTCGGCGCATTGGATGTTAAAATTCGCGCTCAACTGCGCCAGAGTTTGCGCGATATTCAGCAAAAGTTAGGCGTTACAGCGATCCTTGTGACGCATGATCAGGAAGAGGCGTTTGATATTGCGGATCGTATCGGCGTGATCGAACGGGGTGAACTGCTCGAAGTTGGCACGCCAAGCGATTTGTACCAGCGTCCGCAGAATTTGTTCACGGCGACGTTTTTGGGGACGGCGAATCTGTTGACGGGTCGGCGTAACGGCTCGACAGTGTATGTTGGGGATGCGCGTTTGCCCGCGCCGCCGCATACGGATCACTTACGGGGACAACCTGTACAGTTGGTATGCCGCCCGGAAGAACTGACGCTGTTTACCTCACGGGAAAATGCGGAGGGGGAAGTTATCGGCGGTGGGGTGGTCGACTCGATCAGCTTTGCGGGGCATCTTATACGGGTGAATGTATTGCTGCAAGGTCAAGGGGACAGTCCGCGCATTCTGCAAGCCCTCCTAACGCCGTCAGATGCACGCGATCTCGCGCTGCATGATGGTCAAGAGGTATGGGTGAGCGTGCGCGATTATCATCTACTGCCACAAACTGAGATTCCATCGGGTGCGGTATCAAGTTGATTGCACGTTCGCCTCACCCGAAGTAAATTAGCCTCTCTGTATACAGAGAGGCTGCGTATGAATGGTTTAGGTAATCTGGCGAAGTTGTCAACGGCGGTGACCCGCTCGATTAGCCCGGAGAACTTCACCGGCGAAGCGGGCAAGGGTGGCATGGCAATTGAAGGGACGGGTAAAGCGCCAGCACGGGAATTGGGGCAGGGCTGGAAGGTTTCGCCGTCGATCAACATCAATGCAGGTGAAACGGTCACGCTGGCGCAGATTGACGGGGCGGGCGCGATCCAGCATATCTGGCTGACTGTCGCGCCGCAGTGGTGGCGGAAGCTCGTCATTCGTTTTTACTGGGATGATGAGACCACGCCATCTGTTGAAACGCCGCTGGGCGATTTTTTCTGCAATGGATGGAGCGTGCGTTCCAATGTAACGTCGCTGGCGGTCTGCGTAAATCCCGCCGGCGGGTTTAACAGCTACTGGGAAATGCCTTTTCGCAAAGGCGCACGAATCACGCTAGAGAATCTTTCCCCCGAAGACATTCTCGGTTTTTACTATCAAATCACCTATACACAGACCGATATTTCCGACGATGTTGGTTATTTTCATGCCCAATGGCGACGTTCTAACCCGCTGCCGTATCAGCGGGATCATACGCTACTTGAAGGCGTAAAGGGGCAGGGGCAGTACGTCGGGACGTATATCGCGTGGGGCGTGAATAACAGCGGTTGGTGGGGCGAAGGCGAAATCAAGTTTTTTATGGACGATGACCGCGAATTCCCCACCATTTGTGGGACAGGAACAGAAGATTATTTTGGCGGCGCGTGGAATTTCGAGCATCCGAAAGGGCAGTACGGCGTGTTTTCTTCGCCCTATTCGGGCTTGTCACAGGTGATCCAACCCGATGGGCTGTATCAAAGCCAGACCCGATTCGGGATGTATCGCTGGCACATCACAGACCCGATACGGTTCCAGCGCGAACTGCGCGTGACGATTCAGGCATTGGGGTGGCGCTCAGAAAGGCGGTATCTGCCGCTGCAAGATGATATTGCTTCGACGGTGTTCTGGTACCAGAGCGAACCTCATACGCCATTCGCAACGCTGCCAGATCGCAATGGGTTAGAAGTGATATAGTCCCCTCTTGCGTACAAGGGGAGACCCCCTGGGGTCTCCCCTACATTCACTTATCTGATGAGTTGACGCTGCATGATTATTGTCCGTAGACGTTTGTATAGCGGTGATGCAGTTTCGCAATATCGTCATCGTTGATGGGGAGGGGCGTGCCGATTTGCAGCGCCAACCACACAATCGCGGCGTTGTCTTCGGTCATGACTGCGGCTTTGACCGCATGTTCAGCGTTTTTGCCCGTTGAAAATACGCCGTGATTCAGCAAGATACAGGCGGGACTCTTTGAGCCGTTCAACGCCTCGACTACGCGCTGACCAATTTCTTCGCCGCCGATCAACGCGAAGCCGCCGAGCGGAATTTCGCCGCCAAACTCGTCACCCATTGCAGTGGTGTAACAGGGAATCGACTTACCGACGACGGCAAAGGCAGTCGCATAGCGGGAATGGGTATGCACCACACCGTAAACGTGCGGCATGTTGCGATAGATATAGCAGTGTGAGGCGGTATCAGACGAGGGCTTTAGACTGCCTTCAACAACTTTGCCGTTCATATCGACAATTACCATGCTTTCGGGCGTCAAATCGTCAAATTTTAAGCCGCTCGGCTTGATCACGACGAGGTTGGTTTCAGGGTCACGGGCGCTGACGTTGCCGCTTGTCCATGCGACCAGATTGTTACGGGGTAACTCTGCGTGCAACGTACAGACTTCGCGGCGTAGGTTTTCAAGCAGCATGATCTAGTCTTCTCCCCGTGCGGTATTGCGTATCTTCTTGAGGCGCTTCATCACATCGTTTGCGCCACGCCCAAAGGTGTCGTAGAGCGTTTTATAGTCGGCGTAAAGTTGATCGTACACCGCTTGATTCGCGGGGATGGGGGAGACGACTTCTTCTTTCAGTTTGCCCATCGCTTCGGATGCCGCGTGAATGTCGGGGTAAGCACCCGCTGCAACCGCCGCGTGAATTGCTGAACCGAGCGCGGGCGCTTGCGATGAACCCGCTAGTTTGAAGGGGCGTCCGGTGACATCGGCGTAGATTTGACGGAGTAGCGCGTTTTTCTCTGGTAAGCCGCCTGCCGCGATCAAGGTTTTGACCTGTACGCCTGATGCTTCAAAGGTTTCAATGATTTCGCGTGTGCCGTAGGCGGTTGCTTCGATCAAGGCGCGATAAATATCAGGGGCGCGGGTCGCCAATGTCATGCCCACAAGTAAACCGCTGAGTTCAGTATCTACGAGTGTCGAGCGGTTGCCGTTCCACCAGTCGAGCGCGAGTAAACCGTGTTCACCGGGTTTTTGGGTGGTGGCTTCCCGTTCCAGATATTCGTGTAAGTTGAGTCCGGCGTCACGGGCTGCATTCAGATATTCGGCTGGCACGGCGTGATCGACAAACCAGCCGAAAATATCGCCTACGCCGGATTGTCCCGCTTCGTAACCGTAGAGGTTGGGGACAATGCCACCGTCAACCACGCCGCACATGCCGCCAACTTCATGAAGTTCATCACCGCTAATCATGTGACAGGTGGACGTTCCCATAATCATGACCATGATCCCCGGTTCAGTCGCACGGACGGCGGGAACGGTGACGTGCGCGTCAACGTTGGCAACCGCGACGGCGATTCCGGCGGGCAAGCCGGTTTTTTCCGCCATTTTCGCTGTGAGTCCGCCCGCTTTCGCGCCAAGCGCGGCAAATTCGCGCCCAACTTTTGTGCCGATCACGTTTTTGAACGCTGGATTCAGCGCCTCGAAAAACTCTGGCGAGGGATAATCGCCATCTTGCACGAGCATTTTGTAACCCGCTGTGCAGGTGTTACGGGTCAACACGCCCGTCAACTGCCAGACGATCCAGTCGGCGGCTTCGACAAAGGTGTCCATCGCATTGTAAGCGTCGGGGGCTTCTTCGAGAATTTGCAATAGTTTGCTGAAAAACCACTCGGATGAGTATTTGCCACCGTAACGCTTGAGCCACGACTCACCGCGTTGGCGGGCAACTGCATTGATGCGATCTGCCTGTGGCTGCGCGGCGTGATGTTTCCACAATTTGACGTAGGCGTGAGGTTCATCCTCAAAACTTTGCAAAAAGCAGAGCGGCGTCCCATCGCGTAGGGTGGGCATCGGGGTGCTGGCGGTAAAGTCGATGCCGATGCCGATCACCTGCTGCGGATCAATGTCTTTTATGACGGCGGGAATGGTGTTGTAGATAACATCAAGGTAGTCTTTGGGGTGCTGGAGCGCCCATTCGGGCGGCAACCGCCTTTTGCTTTCGGGCAAGATTTCATCAATGACGGCATGAGGATAATCGTAAAC
The DNA here is from genome assembly GCA_038214955.1 of Aggregatilineales bacterium. Taxonomy (GTDB): domain Bacteria; phylum Chloroflexota; class Anaerolineae; order Aggregatilineales; family Phototrophicaceae; genus Flexifilum. The sequence goes on from JBBQRJ010000088.1 coordinate 9,914, forward strand.
GGCAGTCGCAAGTTCTTCGCCTGTGCGGACATCGACAAGCAAAGCGCGACCTGAAAGCGTGCCATAGTCCAAACCAATTGTATACATAAATTCCTCTATTGTTAGAGCGATTGTGAACGCTCACATCGATTAAAGCGTAAAAATTTGCCTATGTCAACAGCATGAGTTTAGCGCAAAATGCGGATACTTTGGCGCTGAATAAGCTGAGGGGCAATGACCTGTTGACCTCTGGCTCTGGCTGAGTCTTCGATCAGGTCAATGAGGTAGGTCACACCCTGACGCGCAAGTTCCGAGAAGTCCTGACGGACAGTGGTTAATGCGGGGCTGAAATAGGCGGCTTCGGGAATGTCATCGTAGCCGCCGATTGAAATATCATCGGGTACATGCAAACCGCGTTCACGTAATGCGCTCATCGCACCGAGCGCCATCTGATCATTGCCGATCACGAGGGCAGTGAAGGCAAGGTCTTGGCGGTTGAGAAGGGCGGTCATTGCACTATAACCGCTCTCCGCTGTCCAATCACCGGCAATGCTGGCGACAGGTAAAACAGCGCCTAAAGCATCGCGCATTCCCTGATGACGCGCCATTGCGCCGAACCAGTCGAGCGGTCCGCTGATTTCGCAGATACGGCGGTGTCCTGAATCGAGCAAAAGTTGAGTCATCAGGCGGCTGCCTTCACGCTGATCAACAATCACAGATGGGGTAGCTGAACCGGGTGCAATATCGATCTGGATGAGTGGGGTATTGGCAAATTCATCGACAAGCTGAAGATAGTAGGCATTCTTGATCGGGGCGATCATCAAGACACCATCGGCAGACCAGCGTAGAATGCGGTCAACAGCGGCGTCCATGCTGGCACTGCTCAGGGGATCGACGTGAACGACGATGAGGTCATAGCCGGCTTCCCGCACAAAACGGTCAATGTTGGCGATCATCTGTGTGGGTCCGTAGTGCTGCATGGTGTAGGTGATCACGGCGAGGGATTGTGATCGGCGTGCTGCCAAGGATCGCGCCGCTTGGCTGGGGCGATATTTCATTTCGTCGATAATTCGCAGTACCCGATCTCGCGTTTCGGGTGCGACATTGGGGTGAGTGTTGAGTACCCGTGATACAGTTTGATAGGAGACGCCTGCTAAACGGGCGACATCAAGCATGGTGGTACGTTTATTTTTCATAGATCACCTTTTGAGCGCCAAATTGAGCGCCGGAATGACCTGTTTCCCGATCAGGTGGATTCCATGCGCGGAGGTTAAACCGTGTGGTGTGCCAAACTCGATACGGGATGCACCTGCCGCAAAGAGTGACTCAGCTTGACGGATGAGGTCATGGGGATTGCCAGCAAAGGCGAAACAGTCTAAAAGATCGTCAGAGATCAAACGGGCGGCATTTTCCAGATCGTTGGACTCCACGAGCATTTGCAGTCGATTGATAAGATCAGGGTCAACGTGAATAGTCGGGTCAAGCGGGGCAACAACCGGGAGGTAGAGCGCGACAGATCGACGTGCTGCTGCCCGCGCACGATCTCGATCTTCATCCACGACGGTCACAGCGCCCATGACAATGCCCACATCACGCGCACCGCCTTCGGCAATGTAAGCGCGAATCACGGGGATCATGTTCGGGTTGGCTGACCCGCCGACTTTGACTTCATCTGCGATTTCCCCCGCGAGGGCGCATAATTTGCGCCCCCACGAGCCGATCAAAATGGGGATCGGGCTGGTTGGAAGTGGGTATGGGGCGCGGACATGCGGCGCGAGTCGGTAGATTTCGCCTTGATACCCGCCTGTTGCGCCTAAGAGAAGGTATTTTATAACTTCAACGGCTTCACGGATGTGTTGAATAGAGCATTCGGGGATGCCGTGATCGGCAAGCCACGCCCCACGTGCTAACCCGATATAGACGCCGCCTTGTCCTTGGGCAACCTGTGAGAGCAGGGCAGTCTGTGCGGCGATGTCAATGGGGTGGATACGGCTAGGGGGGATCGCAGCAGCCCCCAGACGGGCGCGTTTGATGTGCGGCGCCATGAGCAGGAGCGGGGAGAAACTAGGGTGAAAGGGCGCGTCACAATACACGGTCACGGTGTCGAAGTCGTAGTGATCGATCAACTGTGCCAGCGCGATATATTCAGCGGCGGATTTATCGGTTTGGAGTGCGATGCTGATTTTCATGTCAGATTGTCGCTGTCTAATTGGCGGCTGCCAATTCGCTCCACGCGCATGATCAGACGCTCGTCGGGGTCGGGACACGCTACCAGCGAATCGCGTTCCATCCAGTCATTCGCCTCAAGGACTCGCTGTTTCGCGGCGAGGAGCGGCAAGACAGAACTGAGCGCGTAGATGCAAAAATGTTTGTCTGCGGGAATGCGTAAACGGTTGCTTTCGGTAAGTTCAAAATAATCACCGACTTGAAGCCCACACACCGAACGTCCTTCAATGGCGACGACTGTCACCCGTAAATCGTAGAGTTGGAAATCTGCCAAGTTAGTCCACCACGTAGAGGGTTTGGAATCCGCGTGTGAGCGGTTCGCCGCCGCCGGGACGCACGACGATCACATCTTCGACGCGAGACGAGAAGCCGCCATCAAATAGGGTGATGCTCGGCTCAACGGTGAACATCATGCCTTCGCGCACAACGATTTTATTGCCGCGTGTCAGGAACGGGGGTTCGTGAACATCCATGCCGATGCCGTGTCCTAAACGGTGACGGAATGCCTCGCCGTAGCCCGCTTCCTCGATGATTTGCCGTGCGGCGGCGTCTACATCCTCACAGGTGATCTGGTCGGCTTTGAGCGCGGCGATTCCGGCGGCTTGCGAACGCATGATGAGGTCGTAGACTTCGCGGAACTGTGCATCAGGCTCACCAAACGAGACGGTACGCCCAAAGTCGTAGCAGAAGCCATCATGGACGCCGCCGAAGTCGAACAGGATAGAAACAGGTGCTGTGAGGACACGATGCCATGTGCCTAAACGATCCCCAAATTTGAGTGGGTGGTTGGGTCCTGAATTGTAGAGTGAGGTCGTGAAAGAGGGTCCTAATGAGCCATGTTTACGCAGTTGGTGATCCACTTCATCAATGACATCAATTTCGGTCATGCCAAGTTTCAACTGTTTGAGAACATCCGCGAAGGCTGCCTCGGTGATTTCTCCAGCGCGGCGCATGACGGCGATTTCATCTTCTGACTTGATGGTGCGCTGCTGGCGCAGGATGTCGGTTGCGGACACAAAACGGGCATCTGGAAATAAGGTTTGCAGATGGATCAAGGTTTCGGCGTGGGCGTGATTGCTGATCGCTATGCGCGGGTTCGGGGGTAGGTTAAACCCTTTGAGCGCGTCGGACACCAGCACGGCGGGGTCGTCCCAATCGCCTAAGACCCGGATTTGCACATCGGATAAGCGCCCTAAACCGCCAAACTCTGCTGACATGCGCGGGAGCAGAAGCACGGGGTCGCTGTTGGG
>JBBQRJ010000089.1:0-13279 GCA_038214955.1 Aggregatilineales bacterium
TTTGACCCCCACCCCGCTCGCTGCGCTCGCCTCCCTCCCCCGAATTCAGGGGAGGGCGCCAACAGGAGTCTGCTTGCTCCCCTCCTCGAATTCGGGGAGGGGTCGGGGGTGGGGTCAGAAATAACGATCTGCGTAAGGTGAATTATTAAAACTATCCTGTCCTCAACCGAACGGAGAGGGGAGTTAAGCGGGGCGGCAGAGGTAAACGTCGAATGCGCCCCAACTGCCATCGGTGACGGGTTGGCAGCTTGAAACCTGTGCGTCGAACTGGTCGATCACCTGCTGCAACGGGAAGTTGTTGGTCAACACAAAGACGCGCTCGGTGGTGGGCGTGCTGAAAAGCTGTTCGCCTCTGTCGTTGTGGGCGAGATAGTGGAGTACGGGCGCGTTGAAACAGGGCGCGGCAATGATCTGGTCGTTTGCGCTCAGATTACGGTTGATGAGTTCGATCACCTGTTTTTCCTCGTAGTCGCCGTTTAGAAAGCCGACGGGGAAAATGATCAGGGCAGCAAGCGCAAAAACTGCGACGAGTGAGCGATTGGTCACGATGCGGCTAAAGCCCACACCTGCCAACAGCGCAATCGGTGCGAGTAGATAGAGATAGTTTCGCGCCCAAAAGAGTTTATCTAGCACCAGCAGTTGCACGAGACTGACCGCCAGCGTGATCACGAGGAGGGTCAGCACAAAGCTACGCAAGCGAAATTCAGAAGTAAGCCCAAAAGAAGCAAAAGAAAAGGGCAACAACCCGATCAGCGAAAACGCGGCAAACACGATCCCCGTAATGGGTGTGGCGAAGGTTTGCTGTCCTACCTGAACGACCAGCGTCAAGAGATTTGTTTCGCCATAAAGTGAGAAATGCTCGTTGAGCAAGCCAAAGGCGATGGAGGGCGCGTAGTCTGCCATGCCGATCAACGCGCCGAAGATCACCGGGAGGATGTAGACGTTGATGTTCTGCCGACGGTGCTTATCCAACACTGCCCAACCCACAACCCCCGCGTGCAGCAGCAGCATCGAGGGGAGTACCAGCACGAGCGCCGCACTGATCCCCATGAGCAGATAGCGGCGCAGTTTGCTGTCCCGTGCGATCAGCACCATGTAGATCATCGCCAGCGTCAGCAAGACGGAAAGTGTATACCCGCGTGCGTTGATCGCAAAGTCCGCGAAAAACAGGTTCGTGGCTAAAAATACGGCTGCCGCAATCCCCGCACGAGGATTTGCCAACCGCGCCCCGATGCGATAGATCAAGGCGATGGAAAGCAGCGCGGCGCTAAAGGCGATGAATCGCACGACAGGTGCGGACGTTCCGGCAAACTGCGTGATGAACCAGACGCCGAAACTGTGTAAGATGTGATTGTTCGGGGTCGCGTAGGAAAATAAGGCTCTGGGAAGATTTGAGGCGTACTGGTACAAGGTATTGGCTTCATCACAGTACATCACGCGGTTCATGTTGGGGATGTACAATACGCAGGTGAGAATTAGAAGTCCGGTAATTCCAAGCAGGGCTTTTTTTTGCTTCAAGGGAGACAAGCCTCAGGGTGTCTAGCGCAGTGAGGCAATCGTACCATGTATCATAAACAGCTATGAACAAACAAATCCTGCGGTTGATCGATTTGCTGTACGTGATTGTGCTTGGTGTGTACATCGTGGCGGGTGTGCCGTTCGCGCCTTTTCACGGGGACGAGTCGATGCAAATTTATATGAGCCGCGATTTTACAATCGCATTTCTTGATGGGCGATTAGGTGATCTGGTCACGCAGCCGCCGTATGAGATCGACTCGGACGCGCATTTGCGCCTGATCAACGGGACGGTGAATCGCTACACCATCGGCGCGGCATGGCGACTCGCGGGCTATACGGCGAACGATCTGCCGCCGCGTCCCGGTTGGGATTGGGGACTGAACTATCAGCAAAACGTAGAGACGAATCACCGTTCGGGTGAGGGGGCGCTGAATGCGGCGCGGCTGCCGTCGGCAGTGTTCACGGCGTTGAGCGTCGGGATCGTGTTTCTGCTAGGGAGTCGGCTAGGCGGACGACCCACAGCCTATATCGCGGCGGCGATCTACGCGCTCAACCCGGCGATTTTGCTCAACGGACGGCGGGCGCTGCAAGAAGGGTCGATGTTGTTTTTCGGCTTGCTCACGATTCTGGTGGCGGTCTGGATGAGTCGCCGAGATCGTAAGCCGATCTGGTCATGGGGGATGTTGATCGGGGCGGGGGCGCTGACGCTTGCCAGCAAACACAGCGGAGTCGTGTTCGTCGCGGGGGCGTTGGGGTGGTTAGGGATTAGTGCGGCGATCCGACAAATGAAGCCTCTGACCCCACCCCGACCCCTCCCCGAATTCAGGGAGAGGAAAAAAAAGCCGCCTCGACTCCTGAAAAGCCGCCTCACCCCCCGACCCCCTCTCCGAAAAGAGGAGAGGGGGAGATTCGGCGGTTGGTGGTCACTATTGGGGCGTTGATTGTGAGCGGGCTGTTGATGGTAGGGGCGTTTATTGCGCTGTCGCCCGCGTTGTGGAACGACCCGCCCGCACGAGTCGTCAATTTGCTGGAAGAACGGACTCGCTTGCTGGATATTCAAGTGAGCATTGACCCGCTTGCGCCGTTGACGCTTTTACAGCGCCTTGAGGCGATTGTCCTACAGCCGACAATCACGCCTGTGATGTATTATGAATTAGGATCGTGGACAGAAGCCGAACCGATCCGCGTGGAAATTGAGCGATATGGGTTGTGGCATGGGTATCCCGACGGCGTGTTCGGCGTGCTAATCATGCTGGCGGCGGGTGCAGGGATCGTGGTTGCGGGATGGCGTTGGTGGCGTTATGCGGGTCTGCTGATGTGGCTCGGCTTGACTGTGATTAGCTTGCTGGTGAATCCGCTTCCGTGGCAGCGTTATTATTTACCGCTGATTCCAGTCGCGGCGCTGCTGGCAGGGTTGGGGATACAAGGGATTTTAAAGCGTTTAACCCTAGAGAACACATAACCTGAGTCTCGGACTGACCCCACCCCCGACCCCACCCCGAATTCAGGGAGGGGAGAAAATAAAGTTCTCGCTTGTCATTTTGCATGAGAGAAGGATTTAGGCTGAGGGAAGAAAAACTGTCCAAAATCGAGGTTACAAAGCAGAAATAAACAATCTACAGTAGAAAGTTTCTTAACTGTCTACTGTGAACCGTAAACCGTGAACTACAAATGAAGGGGAAAACCATAGATGCGTGCAGCGATATTATTGATTCTGGTGTTCATTTTGGCGGCGTGCAACGGGAACGTGACTCCGACGGCAACCGTCGTCGTGCCGACCCCGACAGCGACCATCGTCCCGCTGCCGACGCAGCCCGGTTCTACAGCGGGACAACCGCTGCCGACGAGTCCATTCAGTCAACTCGATGTCACGCTGCAAGTTGCACTGCCGGGAACGATCATTCCGGCGTCGGACTCGACTATTCAGCCGGTGGACAGCCAGCCTTTCCAATTTGATCGCATTTTGTTCACTCAGACGGGCGGGATCACAGGGGTCAATTCACGAATCGAAGTGTTTGGCGACGGGCGCGTGCTGCGTGATGGCGTCGAATCACGGGTGACAGGCGAAACGATCAGCAGCCTTGCCGCGATGATTGATGCGTTCGATTTCTTCCGCGTGGGCGGTCAGTTTATGGGACAAGCGGCGGGCGCAGATACGTTCACCTACACGATCACGGTGAGTGTGGCAGGCAGCAGTCGGATGATTCAGTCTCAGGATGGATACACACCACAGAGTTTGTTCGCCATCTATGACGCGATTCGGGCGTTAGGGCAGTAATTAACTCACCTTACGCAGATCGTTATTTCTGACCCCACCCCCGACCCCTCCCCGAATTCGAGGAGGGGAGCAAGCAGACTCGTGTTTGCGCCCTTCCCTGTAGGGGCGACCCAATGTGGTTTTGCGCGTCAAGTTAAGCGATTTGCCGGAGGCTCAAGCCTCCGGCAAGGGGTAGAAAGCCTCCTAAAGGAGGCTCAAACGCGCTCCGTCAGTGTCTATTTCCGGCTCATCCTCCCATGTAAACGACGCTTTTGCTGACTCCCCTCCCTGAATTCGGGGAGGGGTCGGGGGTGGGGTGGGCTTAACTTGACGCACAAGACCCAACAGGGTCGCCCGTGTATTTGCGACGGGCGGGGACATTGCCCCGCCCCTACGATGTTTCTTAAACCGTTATCAACCGGACACAATTTTGATGCGTTTGCCCTGGGTCGGGGGTGGGGTGAGGCTGTCTCTACGCCAATTCGCGGATTGGTTCGCGTTGTTCGATACGCATGGTTAGTCCGCCCTTCGGACGCAGCGTGATCAGCGGTTCAAGTTCGATTTTGTGACCGGGATTGAGCCGCAGTTGATACTTTTGTGCAATGGTTGCCAGCAGCAAACGCGCTTCCATCGCCGCGAAACTGTTGCCTACGCAGATTCTCGGTCCCCCACCGAAGGGTAAATACGCATAGCGCGGCAGGTTCTTTTCGTTGTCCGGGCTAAATCGCTCTGGCATAAACTGATCTGCTTGATCCCACAGGCGCGGGTTACGGTGCATGAAGTAGCTGAACACAGTCACGTCGGTGTATTTCGGGATCGTATACCCCATGATTTCCGTGTCGGCAATCGACTGGCGACCAATGCTGTACACGGCAGGCAGCAGACGCATCGACTCTTTGATCACCATGTCGGTGTACGGCAGCCATTTCAGGTCTGCCAATGTGGGCAGTTCACCATGCAGTACGCTGTCCAGTTCGGCGTGAAGTTTCGCCTCAGCATCGGGATTTTGCGCCAGCAGGCTAAACGTCCAGTTGAGCGTGTGCGCGGTGGTTTCATGACCCGCCAACAGCAGAGTCACCGCTTCGTCGCGCACCTGTTGATCGCTCATGGGTGCGCCGTTGTCGTCTTCGGCAAGCATCAGCATCGACAGCAGGTCGCCGCGATCCTCACGAGTCTTTTTCCATTCTGCGATCATGCCGTACACAATCGCATCGAGATCACGGATGGCGAAGCTCATACGGATGCGTCCCGGCGTCGGCAGCCACGCGGGAAGCACATCAATCGGCGTCATAATTGCTTGCAGCACGTCCATTGCTTTGCCAATGCGATCCGCTGACTGCGAAATATCCATGTTCATGAGCGTTTTACCGACAATTTGCAGCGTGAGGTGCATCATTTCGTGGTCGAGTTCAATTTGTGACCCGTCGCGCCAGTGCTTCAACATACGGTCTGTGTATTCGACCATCGTGGCGGCATAGGCTTCGATTCGTTTGACATGAAAGGCGGGTGCAACCAGTTTGCGCTGGCGTTTCCAGAATTCGCCGTCGCTGGTGACTAAACCGTTGCCCATAAACCGCGCTAATCCGGTTTTGGGATGCTTGTAACTGTTGTCCTTATGGAACTTCTCTGGCTGGTTGACGAGCATTTCATGCGTGAAGTCCGGGTTGGCGACGGCATAATAAACGCCTTTGGGCATTTTGAACGCAACCACATCACCGTACTCCGCGAAGAAATACTCGAAATAGCCGAACATATCATTTTTAACGTCGTTGAGCATCTTAAGCTGTGCCGGAAGTGAGCGAGGGTAAGCGGGTCCCTCAGGAATGTGCGCCATATCATTTGCCTCGTTGACAGTTTGACTATTTATGGACAGAATGTCTATAAACGATGATACGGAAACGCGGCAGACTGTCAACAAGCAATTTAGGCGGTGTGTCCAATACTAGACAGGTGTATACCATGACCGAAAAGAAGCCAGATCGCCGTAAGGAACGCACATTTCAAATGTTGAGCGGGGCGCTGCTTGAACTGCTCAAAGAACGCGACTACCCGAACATCACCATACAGGACATTGCAGATCGGGCAAACGTCAGCCGTGCGACGTTCTACCTGCATTTCAAAGACAAAGACGAATTGTTGTTCAAGAGTATGGAACGCATTTATGACCAACTGAGCGCCGAGTATCCGCCGGTCACCCGCGACGAATTCATCAATAAAACGTATACCCACAACATGGATAACTCGCAAAGCGAATATACGCACGTCGCCGCGAATGCCGAATTTTACAAGGCGATGTTCGGCACACATGGGTCGCCACAGTTTATGCAGATGGTGCGGGCGTACCTAGAAAACGTCACGCGGGAACACGTTCTGAAACCCCTTGCGCCGCAAGACGGTAAAACGCTTCTTCCGCTCGACTTCATCGCCGCGTTTACTGCCGGGGCAGAAATTGGAGTGATCAACTGGTGGCTGGACAACGATTTGCAGTATTCCCCCGAACAAATCAACCAGATGATGACTTCGATGTGCATGTTTGGTATGGCGTGGGCGCTCAAACTGCCTGTCGATCCAAACGACATTCCAACTTGAAAAATTTGAACATTTGTTCTATCATTAGAGCATGAATCACCCCTAAGAATTGAGGGTCTAACAGACTTTTTACAATTAAGCCGGGGGTTCTATAGTAGAATCAAGATGGTTAATCGATTGAGACGGTGAATGGCTGTACAAACAAAAACGTATCGCAATACGGACAAGCCGGTGAAATCTTCGGCACAAAAAGCGGTTAAGTCGAAAGCGGGCGAACGCTCGTCGTGGGTTCGCTATTTGCCCGGTTGGATCATCATTGCTTTCGTGTTGGCAATTTTACTGCCAAACGCTCTCGCCTCGACTTTTGGAGTTGCCAACCGCGTGATCGGGGGAATTCCCGTTATAACAGGCATCGAGGAAGCCTATATTGCTCCGGCAGGGGTAGGGTCAAACGTGATTGCGCCTCTGTTTACCAAAGAGGTGCGCTACTGGAGTTCGGATATTCAACGGTGGGCGGCAGAACATGGCGTTGACCCTAATCTGCTTGCCACGATTATGCAAATTGAGTCGTGTGGGTATGCCACCGTGAGCAGCTATGCAGGGGCGCAGGGCTTGTTTCAAGTCATGCCGTTCCACTTTGCATCGGGTGAAGACATGCTCGACCCGGACACAAACGCCAAGCGCGGCGGGAACTTCATCGTCGAGTGTTTAGGTTACTCCAATGGGGATACCGGCTTGGCGCTGGCGTGCTACAACGGGGGACCCTCGGTGGTGAGCCGTCCGTTTGCGTCGTGGGCGCAAGAGACTCAGCGTTACTACGTCTGGGGGACAGGCATCTATGCTGACGCACAGCAAAATATGTCCACCAGCGATATTCTGACCAATTGGTATGACGCTGGCGGCGGCAACCTGTGCAACCGTGCTTCCGACGCACTCGGACTGGAATAGAAGCATCAAAGTTGACGGTTCACAGTGGACAGTTAAACACTGTTTTGCCTGTGAACCGTCAACTGTTTACAGTCTCGCGGTGGGAATTGTGAACATGAAGATGCCGCCTTTTTCTTTGGTATTTGGAACTGCCCAAATTTTCCCCCGGTGAACTTCGACAATGCTGCGTGTGACTGCCAGCCCTAAACCCACGCCCTCAATTTTGGCGCGTTTGGCTTCTTCAGTGCGGAAGAAAGGCATAAAGACTTTCTCCGCTTCTTCGTGATTCAAACCTTTACCTTCATCCTGCACCGTGACGAGAATCGCGGGGAGGTGAATATCACGCGGGGCAGTATCGGGGAGGTCATTAGCGTTTTCAAGGTAACGAGTCGAAATGAAAATGTTTCTTTTTTCCGGCGAATACTTGATCGCGTTCGTCAGCAGGTTGGTCACCACCTGTGATATACGGTCAACATCGACATGAATCGTAGGAAGATCATCGTCCAGTTCGAGGATCACCTTTTGCTTTTTCGCCCCATATTGCATTTGCAACCGTGCCGTCACATCAATGATCATATCGGGCAGATGCCCATCGATTTTGAACAGTTTGATGTCGCCCGCGTCTGCTTTGGTGATCTCGATCATGTCGTTGAACACACGATTCAAGTGCTTGCTGCTCTTGAGAATGATTTCCGTGTATTCGCGTGCCAGATCGGGCAGTTTATCGCCTGTCGCTTCAAGGATGAATTCGGCAAAGCCGCGAATCGCGGTGAGCGGCGTGCGAAGCTCGTGCGAAATGCTGGAGAGAAACTTAGCGCGAAGTCGTTGTGCAGTCCGAGCAGCCGTGACATCATGGAAAATATAAATGCGCCCTAACACCTGTTTATCCTGATAAACAGGGGCGCTGTACCACTCGGTATCAATCGGATAACCTTCCGCGTGAACCATGCTAAACTCACCCCTGTGGATTTCCGGGTCGTGCACAGGCGTACTTTGCCATTCGTTGCGTAGTTCGTCCCGCGCTCCTTCTGGCAGTTGCATCGCTTTAAGCAGGTCTACCAGCGAAAGACCCGTCGAATGATCTTCAGGCACGCCAAACAAGTTGAGGAAACGGTTGTTGACGGTCAAGACGTGTCCACCTGCACCGCCGGGAAGCACCATCACCACGCCATCGGTGACGGCTTCCATCATGGCAATTCGCCCTTGCTCCACGCGGTCACGCTGCGCCCGCAAGACCTGCGCCATCGCACTGATCGCTAGAAACTCTCCGACGGTTTGATAATTCTCCAATTCGTGCGGCGTGAACTCGTGCTGTTTTTCTGTCCCCAGAATGAGCAAGCCCAACTTATGTGCGCCTGTCCCTAGCGCGACGAGCGCCAGCGAACGCATCCGTTCGGCACGAAACAGGCTGCGAGTCAGCGGGTCAAAGCGGTCTTTAATTCCCCGCACCTTAAACGTCACCGTGCGGTGCTTCTCAATTTGCTCAATCAGATCGGGATAGTCTTTTAGATACAACTTGACGCCTGTGGCAATGCCAAACTCGTTGAGTCGGCGTGACCATGTGCCGCGAATTTCGAGGTATTCAAACGGGCTGTCCTCGCGGCGCGGTCCATAGATGAGCATTGCACAGGTCGAAATATGTGGTTCAAGCAGGGTTTCGCGCAGCAAGTTGACGACATGCTGTGGAGAAGGGTTATCAGAGATCGCCCGCGCCGTACTGAGGATAGATTGTGCGGTGGCGAAATCTTGAGAAAGGCGCGTCACCATGTAATGATTTTCAAGCAGGCTGCGAATGATTTGGATGGTTGGATGTTCGGCATGATCCAGCGTATAAGCGTTCGCATCCATCGAAAACAGGACAAGGAAGATATTCACGTCCTTGTCCAGCACGAATGGAAACAGCAGCGCAGACTGAAACGGTGTCGCCGAAAGCATATCGACAGTCAGTAGTTTGGGTGCATTGTTAAGCAGCGGTTGAGCAGCAAAGTCTTTCAGGAGTCGGTTCATCGTTTCGCGGGTGGTTTCCACTAGGTCGGTCATGCCTTCATGTACCAACAGGCGCAAGTGACCGCTTTCCCGCTGGTGTTCGTAAATACATGCCACGTCGAAGGGGATGTTAGACATCATATTTTCGAGCAAATACTGCAACTGCCCGACTGGTAATCCTTGGGTTGTGTGTGTGTAGAGTAGCTGATTTACTATTACGTTCATTTCCCCCGCCGTAATAAACATTCTAAAAAGCATTACGGGCTAACGATGCGTCTAACAGTATAACAGATGGTCTACAAAAACGAAAAAGCCCTCCATGATGATGGAAGGCTATCGTTGACGATAAACCTAAATTTTCGCTGTAGAAAATTGCTCGACGCTATTCCCTAGTTACTGATGACGGGCGCTTGACGCAGATACTTTATATCTGCGACTTGCTGAAGCGTGAATGCCGCCAAATCTTCGCGTGAGAGCCTCACGCCGACGCTGCCTAAATAGCCTTCGCGGATCGTGGTTTTCGCGGGATCGTCGGTGAGCATCGGGGCGCGGACAATCGTCCACTCCAAGCCCGATGCGCGTACCAGTTCCGTCACCTGAATCATATCCGTCACAGCATTTTTTGACAGCACGCCAAGCAAGAATTTGAATACGCCATCGATGAATCCCGGTTTGTCTTTCGGGTCGCCTACGCCCGCACCCGCGACGATCACCAGACGGCGCACGGTGAATTTCTCCATCGCATTGATAATGTTTTGTGTGCTGATGGTGATCGTCATTTCTGGCGCGTTGTTGGTGCGCCCTAGCACACTGATCACCGCGTCTGCTCCGCTGACCACCCGCTCAACGGCGGTGAGGTCTTGCGAATCTCCCTGAATGATCGTCAAATTTGGATGCTGTACAGTCACCTTAGAGGGGGTACGTGCCAATGCTACGACATCATGCCCTTGTTGAAGCGCCTTGTCTAACAGAAAGCGTCCGGTTTTGCCCGAACCACCGAAAATTGCCAGTTTCATTGTCTTATTCCTCTTATGAGGCTTGCTGTAAAACGCTCACAATCCGTTCTGGCGGGTGCGCTCCGCTAAAGGCGTACTTTTGATCAAGGATGAAAAAGGGAACGCCCGTAATTCCCATCGTTTGGGCTTCGCTTGCCTCCTGTTCAACCTGTTCTCGTGCTTCATCGGAGAGCAGACGGGATCGCAAGGACTGCGCCTCCAACCCCTGCGCCGCAGCGATGTCGATCAGCACGTCCAACTGACCGATGTCACGTCCGTCGCGGAAATAGGCGTCGTAGATGGCATCGATCATGGCTTCCTGCTTTTCACCGGGCGTCAGCATGATCAGGCGGTGTGACAGCAACGAATTAGGCGCACGGGAGATTTTCTCGAAATGAAATTCCAAGTCAACTGCTTCACCCATACGGCGCGGTGCATCAAACCAGTTTTCAAGTGGCACTTGACCGCCGCCTTTCGCGCTCATATACCGTTTGAAGTCTGTGCCTTCTGGGGGAATATCGGGGTTGAGAAAATAGGTGTGATAGTAAATCTCTGCCTCACCGCCCCATTGTTCAAGAGCTAATTTCAAATTCTTCTTGCCAATTCTGCACCAAGGGCAGACCGTATCGTGATAGATGTCGATTCGCATTCGTTAGACCAGTCTATATACACGAGCCAATAAGAGAGAGAGGCTCAGTGAGCCATCTCTACCAGTAAAGCAAGTTGCGCGGCGACGTTTTCGAGCGGTTGTGGGCTGCGATTCGTCCGTGAGAGGATAATCCCGCCTTCGATAGATGAAATGATCATGCACGCCAGCGCCCGCGCCCGATCTTCGGGCAAGCCGCCGCTGATCAGTTTTTCGGCAAAGGGTTTTTGCCAACTTTCGTAGATCACACGGCATTCTTCGCGCAGACGTTCGCTGGATGAGGCGGTTTCCATTGCTACGGTGGTGATGGGTCCGCCCGCACGGTAGCCGGAGAGTTCGACATTGTGCGCGATATTGAGGATGAAGGTTCGGATCGCGTTGGCAGGGTCTTCAATGCTGGCGAGATTCATACGAATACGTCCCTCGACAACACGCCCGACATATTGAAGCGACTCGGCGGTGAGTTCTTCTTTGCCGCCGGGAAAATAGTAGTACAGCGATCCCTTCGGGCTGCCGCTCTCTTTAATGATCTCGTTCAATCCGGTGGCGTGATAGCCTTGCAATTCCAATAGTTCACACGTCGCCTGAATGATATGTTCCCGCGCCGAAGACATTGCCATTACTCCTGATGCAGTGTTTATTATATAGACTGGTCTATAGAAATGTCAATTCACAATGCCCGTATCATAATTTCGGTCAATTCGTCATCGGTCAGCACAACGGGATTGCCTTTCATGCTGCTGGCGTTCTTGCTTTTTTCGACAATCACAGGGATGTCCTCTCGCGTCACGCCGTACTCTGACAGCTTGGGAATCTCCAATTCTTTCGCCAATGCCGCCGCCCATGCTGACCCGTTGAATTCGAGATACTCTCCACTCACCACCCGCGCAATATCGGCGTAGCGCCCTAACGCAAGGCTGTCGCGGTCACGCTCCATCAAAGCGCGGATATTCATTTCCATCACCAGCGGCAGCAAACGAGCGCAAATTGCCCCGTGCGGCGCGTCGAACATGCCGCCGATCACACCCGCGAATCCATGCACCGCGCCGAGTTTGGCATTTGCCAGCGATAACCCGCCGCATAAGCTGGTCATCGCCATGTGATCCCGCGCCAGCGGATCATTCTCGTGATATGCCAACCGGATCGCATGAGCGCCCAACACGATCCCCTTAAAGGCGATCACATCCGTGAGCGGGTTGGCGGCGTTCGAGACATACGGTTCGATCACCTGTGTGATCGCGTCCATGCCAGTCGCCGCCGTGATCGATCTGGGCAGGTGATACGTCAGTTCGGGGTCAACCAGCGCGACTTTCGGCAGCATGGACGGGCTGCGTAAGCTGACTTTCAGCTTATGCTCTGGCGAGGACACGACTGCGTTGCGCGTGACTTCTGCGCCTGTTCCCGCTGTTGTGGGGATGGCGATATAAGGCTTTGATGGGTTCGCCAGCTTGTGCGCCTTACCGATCACCTCCAGATAGTCGAAGATGTCACCGGGGTTGGCTGCCAGCGCCGCAATTGCTTTGCCCGCGTCAATGGCGCTGCCGCCGCCCATGCCGATCACGAACTGAGCGCCGGAGTCATGAAACTGTGCGACTCCCGCGCTCACGAGGGCGATGTCCGGCTCTTTCGGCGCAGCGAACAGGGTGTACTCAATTTTCGCCGCGTCCAAGCGATCTAGCAGAGGGCGGGCGCGTTCGGCTGACGAACTGACGACCAGCGCCCGTTGACCGAACTCCGCCGCGATCCCGCCGATCTCGTTCAGCTTGCCCGCGCCGAAAACAATCCGCGTGGCTGTTGCAAATTCAAAATTCATAGATTTAAACTCCCTCCATCTTTCTGACCCCCTGCCCATCCCTCCCCCGAATTCAGGGGAGGGCGCAAACAGACTCGCCGCTTACTCCCCTCCTCGAATTCGGGGAGGGGTAGGGGGTGGGGTTGTTGTACAGGTTATTCCCCATAGGGTATTAACTTTACCTGCTCGGCATAGTGCAAAATATCCTCGCGGCGGCATTCGGCTGTCCCCGGCATGGTGACGGTTGCTGTCGCCGCGCCAAACCCGATCCGCAAGCCATCCTCAATCGGCAGATTATTCGCCACCGCGTAGCCGAGTCCCGCGAGGACGGCATCACCCGCGCCCGCTGCGTTGACCACGTTCACGGGGATGATCGGGATCACATAGGCGCGATCAGGCAGCACCGCGAGTCCGCCTTCGCTGCCTAACGTGATCACGGGGATTGTGCCGTACTGCTCGTAGATCATGCGCCCCGCTTGATAGGCATCCTTCACGGATTCGATCCGGTTTCCCGTAAAACCGGACAGTTCCGCCTGATTCGGCTTAACGTAGGTCGGGTGACTTTTCAATCCCGCGCTCAAGTTGGGTTCGGCGGCGTCAAAGATCACGGGGATGTTTTTCCCCCGCGC
>JBBQRJ010000090.1:0-13195 GCA_038214955.1 Aggregatilineales bacterium
TGTTCGCTCGTGCCGTCGTCTACGCCTTCTGTCTCCTCTACTTGACGCTCGGCGCAACTTTTACGGGGATCGTACAGCCGCAAAGCCGACTAGTCGGCATCGTGGGCATGATGGGGATCGCGCTAGCATGGCTCATCGGGCGGCGGCGCTGGACTTGGCACAGCACAAGCATTGATGCGGCGATCCTCATGTGGATCGGCGCGTTTAGCGTCTCCCTGATCGCCAACCTCAACGCATGGCAGCACATTTTGACGGGGGGATGGTTTGTTGGGGCGTACATCCTTGCGTGGTTTCTCCTGCATGACCTTCTCGCCAACCATGTGATTGCACGCCGTGTCTTGATGAATGCGCTCCTGATCACAGGCGTATTGATCGTCGCGTTCGGCTATTTGCAAAGTCGAACATGGCTAACAACCAGCCTTCCCACCCTCCTCAGCGGTTCGCTCAATTTATCACTCCCCCGACCCGTTAGCACGCTTGGCAATCCGAACACACTTGGCGCATTTCTCGCCGTGCTGCTGCCCTTCACCTTTGAAGCCGCACGCGGAGGCAAACGATTTGTGCGTGTGCTGATGCTCATCTATGCGCTGTTGGTGGGCGGTTTGCTCGTGTTGACCTACTCACGCGGCGCATGGGTCGGCGCGGCGGCAGGCGTGGGGATTCAAGTGCTGCTGCTGGTGTGGAAAAGTGGATGGCTGTCGATCAACCGCTTGCGACTGTTCTGGAATACTCAGAACACGCTCAAACGCGCTGCAATGGGACTCGTGGCAATCGCAGTCGTTGTGATCCTCGTAGGCGGCGGATTTATCATTGCCCGATCCTATTTGAGTCCCGGCGGACGTTCCAGCGAGGCGCGGGTCTGGATTTACAACACGGCGTTACGGATGTTCTCCGAAAAGCCTATCAGCGGGTTTGGTTTGTTCACGTTTGGCACAGGACTAGCCCGTTACAATGGCTATCCCCCTTACGAGCCGCACACCCACGCTCACAACTTGATTCTGCATATTGCGGCAGAATTAGGCGTCATCGGCTTGATCGCGCTGGCGTTATTGGCATGGCTAACAGCGCGGGGCATGTGGAGCAACCTATCTAAAGGCATTGATCCGGTTGTCATTGCGGGGGTGGGCGGTGTGAGTGCCTTTGCTGTGCATCACCTGTTTGATGTGCCGACGATGAACCCCGCCATTGCGCTCACCTGTCTAATCGTGCTGGTGATCGCGGTTGCCCCTACCCTACCCGTCCCGATGATCACGATGAGACGGCGAGTGCTGCAAATCGCCATTCCGCTGACGGCGGCGGCATTGGTCATTGCTGGCATGTGGACGACGTTGATTTACCAGCAGTACGCGGCGATCATCACGCAGACGGCAAGCGGGGTAATCACCCCTCTTGAGGGCGCGAGTCGCTTGCAAAGTATAGTGGATGCCGATCCGAACACGTCCATTTATGTCTATGAGCAGGGATTGTTATACGGGTTAGCGGGTGATGTTCAATCCGCGATCCAGTCCTTCGAGCGATTCACACAGCTAGAGCCAGATTATGCGTTTGGTTGGCTCAATCTATATGCGCTGTACGCCGAAACTGGCGATTTTGAGCGGGCATTAGTCGCTGTCCAGAGCGCGAAGCGGGTCAGTCCCTTTGATACCACAATCTTGTATGACCTCGCAGAAACGTATGCGATCCTCGGTGATGAGGAAAGCGCCCGTGAAAATTATCGACTGACTCTGATCAATTCTCCTGATCTGAGCTTGCTGCCCACATGGGGTGATGATCCGATTCGTGCCAGTGTCCTTAGCGACTTGCCGCCGCTCTCAGGCGCGGGCGAAACTATCCTCCTGATCCAGAGTGGTGATCTGTCAGCCGCCCGTCAGGTGTGGACTGACAACATTTATCGACTCACTAACCCCAGCCAACCCAGCGTCTATGTAGTTGATCTCTTATTGGCGCTCCATGAAGGCGATAGCGAATCTGCCAGTGCCGCCTTAATCGCAGCGCAGGCGTCGATTGACGATCAGGGCGATTCGGCATGGGCGCATTACGGCGAAGCCTGTCTCGCTCGTTTTAACGGAGACGAAGCAGCAGCACAGGCAGAGTTTAATGCCGCCCGCGACGCCCTCACGTTAGAGCCATTTGAAACCGACTGGCAGTTTGGCGCGAGTATCGCCTATGCTCAATTTATGCGTTTGATGCTCCCGCGTATCTTTCTACCGGAAGTCAATTTCCCCATCGCCAATCCAATTATCTATGCGCTGCTCGACCCGGAGACCTTAGACACCTCCCCTGAAACGCGCTATAGTTCGTGTCCGTGAATATGAGGATTTAACTTGAACGAACCACTACGTGCCGCTGTAATTGGCACAGGCGTCATGGGACAGCATCACGTCCGCGTCTACCGCGAAATCCCCGGCATTGAACTCGTCGGTTTTGCCGACGCCGACGAAAAACAGTGTGCCATCTTATCAAAGCGTTCTGCCGTGCGCGGCTACACCGATTATCGCCAACTGCTCGATACAGAACGTCCCGACTTGATCACCGTCGCAGTGCCAACGGCGCTTCATTACGAGGTCGCCAGTGAAGCAATCCGGCGCGGCATCCATGTCTTGATCGAGAAGCCCATTGCCGAAACTGAAGTAGACGGTCAAGCATTGATCGATCTTGCACAGGAACACAATGTAGTGCTTGCTGTCGGTCATATCGAACGGCATAACCCTGCTATCAGCGTCCTCAAGAAAATCATTGACGAGCAGCAGTTAGGGGTAATTTTTCAAATGCGGGCGCAGCGTGTGGGACCCTTCCCCGCCCGCATCCGTGATGTCGGTGTAGTCATCGACTTAGCAACCCACGACATCGACATTTTGTGTCATTTAGCGGGAGGCGCACCGCTTCGGGTGTTCGCAGAAACACAGCAAAATATTCACAGCACCCGCGAGGATATGCTCAGTGGCATGATGCGTTTCGCCAATGGGACAACCGCCATGCTGGAGATCAATTGGCTAACCCCGACCAAGAGCCGCCGCTTGACCGTATTAGGTGCGGCGGGCATGTACGAGGTCGATTACATCACGCAGGATTTGACCTATTATGAGAACGGCGCGGCGCTAGAAGCAGACTTCCGCAGCTTGCAGCTTTTGCGCGGCGTCAGCGAAGGGCGCATGATCCGCGAACGGATTGAGAAGCGCGAACCTCTCCGCCTCGAACTCGAAGATTTTATCGGCGCAGTCCGTGAAGGACGCGCCCCCCTCGTGACAGGGAAAGACAGCCTCGCGGCGCTCCGCATTGCCCATGCACTCGTAGAGTCCGGGCAAACGCATCAGGTAATCGAACTATGATCGACCAACTCACCGCAAAAATTCGGAATAAGACCGCGCATATCAGCGTGATCGGCTTGGGCTATGTCGGCTTGCCTGTCGCCTCCATGATGGCGAAAAGTGGATTCCGCGTGACCGGCATTGATATTGACGCCGAACGGATTGCGACCATCAATCGGGGCGAATCCCCCATAGGCGGGGAAGAACCGGGCATCGCAGCCTTGATCGCAGAGGTAGTCACAGGCGGCAGACTCCGCGCCTCAACCGATTACGACGAACTCCGCGCCGCTGATGTGATGATCATTTGCGTGGACACCCCCGTTGACGATGATACCCATCTGCCCTCCTATCGGGCGCTGCGTTCGGTGCTGGCACGGTTGGGCGGCGTGCTGGCGACGGGCGCACTCGTGATTGTGGAGTCGACCATCGCGCCGGGGACAATGCATGGCATCGTGATTCCGGGCTTAGAAGCATCCAGCGGCAAACGTGCGGGCGTCGATTTCTACGTGGGACACTGCCCCGAACGGGTCACGCCCGGTTTGCTGCTGCACAACCTCACGCACATGAATCGCACCGTAGGTGGGTTGACGCCAGAGATCGCGCAAGCGATGGTGTCGCTGTACGCCAACTACGTCACAGGCGACCTTGACCCTGCCGATGTGCTGACCGCCGAAATTGTCAAGACAGCGGAAAACGCCTACCGTGATGTGCAAATCGCCTTTGCCAACGAAGTCGCGCTGATTTGCGAGGCGCTAGGCGCAAATGTATACAACGTGCGAACCCTGCTCAACAAATCACCGGGACGGGCGATGCTCATGCCGGGGGCGGGCGTCGGCGGACACTGCATCCCCAAAGACCCCTGGTTATTGATCGCCAACGTGCGCGACAGCGTACAACCGCAGTTGATTCCGAGCGCACGCGCAGTCAACAGTCGTATGCCTTCGCACATGGTCGATTTAGTGGAAGCGGCGTTAGGGCGTCAGGGGATTGCGCTTGAGAATGCGAAAATTGCCGTGCTAGGCTATGCCTTCCGCGAAGATACCGACGATGACCGCGACAGCCCGACAACCTATATGGTCGAAGAACTTGAACGGCGCGGCGCAAAACCCGCCATTCAAGACCCGTATGTGAGCGAACATAAGCAGTCCGTTGAGGCGGTGACTCAAGACGCGCACGCGCTGATCATCATGGTGGCGCACAGCGTCTACAAGCAAATTGATTTACAGGCGGTTGCCGCCCGTATGAGCGCCCGTATTCTCGTCGATGGGCGCAACGTCATTGATCGCGCCACCGCTGAAAACTGCGGCTTTACCTATGTCGGCGTCGGCAACCTCTGATTGCTCAAGCGTCCAACACGCTTTGACTGACTCCCCCTCTCCTTTTTTCGGAGAGGGGGTCGGGGGGTGAGGCGGTTTTTCGCGGTCTCACTTCACCTGCTACATAAGTAGGTAACGCGCCATTTCCCCTCGAATTGTCTAGTTTATGCGAGAATGCGAACCGACGGCACATGCTCCGCCCGTAACGCTTCAACAAAGGATACTGGCACGATTGCCACGCGAATTGACTCGCCAAGCACGTTAAATACTTCCAAGACTGCCCCATCTTCGCCGCCTTGTGGATGTTTTAGGTAATCGACCAACCGCGCTAAATCCCCTTGTTTCAGGTTTTCGTCAGGAATATCGCGGTTAATGATCACCCTTTGATACAGTTCAAGTCTCATCTTGTGACCTCACCCCTCACATCTGGGGGCTTTCCGCTTGACCTCGTGATGTTCGACAAGGTGGAACTGTGGCAGTTGACGCGGCTCAGGGTCAGACGAGCTTTTGTAGCTCACCCATGTCGAGAGTTCGCTCCGCACATGCACTTCATAACACTGATGATCTGCCAGTGAGTCAAAACGCACTGACCACGCCGACTCGCCTTCCTCGCGGATACTCACAAAGCGTAAACCCGTGATCGTTCGTTCCCCTGTGATCCCGCGCAAATAATAATCTGCCGCTTGTATCGGCTCGTCATAACATGACCGTCCGCGCAGTTTCTCGATCACCACATAGCGATCTCGCTGCGCCTCGATCAAAGCTGGCACGTCATCCATATCCACGCGCCCATACATGATTCCATCGGGCAGCATTGTGAGAGTCCCTGCGAATCGATGCCCGCCGAAATGGGTCACTTGCCACGCCCAACCGGGAGTCTGCGCCGCGAAAGCATTGTAAATCGGCAGCCCATATTTCGCGCACGAGACATCACGCCGCCCGTTCGTGCAAATGATCAGGATCGGGTCGCGTTCGATGTTCGCCTCAAACTGCGAATCGCGCCGCAGCACCGCCTCAAGGTCAAACGTTAGCAGCGACTCATACCCGTCTAATTCAAACTTATACAACACGGGATAAGTTTCACTCGTCAGCGCGACGAAAAACCGGATTTTCGCGCCTGTCTTTTGCTGATCCCCGTGCTTGATAAAAGACGTTTCTGTGTTCGGCATGATGTTTGCCCACCCCATCAGCCGCGCCTTGATCTCTGGCGCGAGGTCACTTTCGGGGATCGCCTTCCCGCCCCATGCCCCCGCATATTCAAGCAGCAGCCACTGGTCAACACGGGAAGCCGTCGCAAACAACTGCTCCCCCACCTCACGCGAACACTCACTACAAAATATCGCCATGCCAACTCCATACCTGAAAGAGGGTCTAACGCAAAGACGCAAAGGAAAGAAAATAAGCCTGAGTCTTGAATAGCTTTTCTCCCCTCCCTGAATTCGGGGAGGGGTCGGGGGTGGGGTCTATCCGAAACTCAAGATAGCGTTGAATCTTTTCTTTCTTTCTTTTCTCTTGTTCTTTTCTTTCTTAAGGCAGGCGTTCCGCGATCAACTCCACCACGTCCTTAACCACCGGACCTTCGCCCAACGTCGATTTCGCCGTCTCGAACATCTGCATACAGAACGGGCAGCCGACGGCGACGATCTCCGCGCCCGTGTTCTTGGCTTCCTCGTAACGTTCTACGTTGACCGCTTTCGTGCCGTGTTCTTCTTCTTTCCAGAATTGAGCGCCACCCGCCCCGCAGCAGAACGAGTTTTTCTTGTTGCGCGGCATTTCGATCAACTCTACGCCCGCACCTACCGTGAGCGCATGACGCGGCTCATCAATCACGTCATTATGCCGCCCCAGATAGCACGGATCATGGAACGTGACGTTGCTCATTTTCTTGGGGTGTGCCGATTCGGGCAGTTTACCCGCCGCGATCAGTTCATCAATCAATTCGGTATGATGCACGACCTCGTAATTACCGCCAAACTGCGGATATTCCTTGCCGATGTTGTGGAGGCAGTGCGGACACGTCACCGCGACACGGCGCGGCTTATCGTTGAACACTTCATTGAGCGTCTCGACATTGCTAGACGCCATTTCTTGATACAAATATTCGTTGCCCGCCCGCCGTGCCGAATCGCCCGTACAGTTCTCCATTTCGCCCAGCACAGCGAAGTTGACTCCCGCCGCTTGCATCACCTTGACGAACGCCCGCGCCGTCAATTGTGCGCGGGGGTCATACGAGGGCGCACACCCGACCCAGTACAGCACATCAAAATCAGGATTATCGTCTACCGTCGGCACATCCATATCTTTCGCCCAGCGGAAACGCTCACTGCGTGGGTTATTCCATGGGTTGCCCTGACGTTCCATGCCGTTAAACGCGGTTTGCAGTGCTGCCGGAAACTCACCCTGTGTCAGCACCGCATCACGGCGAATATCAAGGATGTCAAACATCGGTTCGTTACCCACCGGGCAAATATCAACGCACGCGCCGCACGACGTACACGCCCACACCGCCGACTCGCTGATCGCAAAGCCCATCAGCGGGTTCGCAGACGGTAAGCCCGCCGCCAGTTCGCTCATTTGATCCTTGATCATGTACCGCTTGTTGATCTCATACGCCGCCGGTGACAGTTCTTTCCCCGTGACATACGCCGGACACACATCCTGACAGCGGTTACACATGATGCACGCGAATGCATCCACAAGGTTGGTTTTCGTCAAATCTTCTAGCTTATTCGCGCCAAACTGTTCACGGCTCTCGTCCTCAAAATCAATCTTTTCCATTTCGCCCAGCGAGGTTCGGCGGGGTCGTGTCAAGAAATTGAACGGAGCCATGAACAAATGCAAATGCTTGGTATACGGGAAATACGGCAGGAATAGGAAAATGCCGCCCAACGCCACCCACCAGAAGAGGTGTTCCATGGCGATCAAGCCGTCTTCGCCCAGCCCGCCCCAGATCGGGGAAATGAGCGTGGCAAACGGACTCATCAAATCGGGCGCAGTCGCCGCGACTCGCACCGATTGTCCCAGAAACCGTGATCCCACATGCAGCAGAATGAACCCCGCCACCAGCAGCGAATCACGGTTGATCGCGCCGTCTTTTACTTTCGGGTGCAGCAGAATATTGTCGTGATACTTCAAATCGCGCTTGTTGGGCAGTACGAAGCGCCGCAAAATGAAATAGCTGACGCCTACAATCACGGCGATGCTGAAAACATCCCCTAACAGCCGATAAGCGTCACTCAGCAAGCCCGCGCCTTCCAGAAAACGGAAGTTCGGGATAAAACCTTCTAACGTATCAGCGCCATTGACCAAAAAATAGTAAGTGAATCCCCATACAACGGCGAGGTGAAATAAGCTCGTGACGCGGCGCGTTTTCAGCGTCGTATTCTGCGTCAAATAGACGCGCAGCGCATCGAATATGCGGCGCGGCAACTGGTCGAGGTACAATTCGCGCTGACCACGATTGATGATCTGCGCCATTTCCATCACACCAGCGTAGGTTGCACCAACAGCGAACAAAACCAGAAAAATAAAAAGTATTTGTTCAACGGGATAGAGCATGTTCTCAATCCTTTTAGAATGGGACTTGTACGGGGAGTTTACCATGCACACGGGAAAACGCGATAATTCGCTTTTCGATTTCTATCCAATGGTGAGGCGTAAGATTCGTAATATCGCCCCGTTCTAAACTAGAATGATCGAAGTCCTTTTTCAAGTTTCCTCAGGAGTATCAAGTGTTGATCGACTTTTCGCGGGTGAACGGCGGCGAAACCACAATGTACGAGCTGTCCCAAACCCTGAATCTCACGGTTGCCGATTTACGTAATGCGACCCTTGCCAGCTTAGAGGCGATCCTATCCATTATTGGAGATGCCGGCGACGCACAGGTAACCCATACGCCTGTTGACACGTTTGCAGACGATCCCCATGCCCCACCAGAATTTCAGCATGTGGGCTGGAGTCTAGCCCATCTGGTGATGCATATGACCGCTACCTGCGAAGAATCTGCCGCTGTTGCCTCATTGTTAGCGCGTGGCATCGCTTACCCCGGTGAGCCGCGTTTGCGCTATGAAACCGACTGGCAAACCGTGACAACTCGCGCACAGGTTTTGCAGCGCCTCGAAGAAAGCCGCCGCATTCGCTTGGGATACCTCGACACCTTCCCGGATTCGCCGCATCTCGATGTATTCCGCGATGTATCCGAAAATTTTCTCGTGAAGTTCGGCAAAATGAATGCGATCTCTCAGTATTTGATGGGTTTGAAGCACGAGATCGGTCATCATGACCAATTCCGCGAGGCGGGGCGTCAAGCCCGCCTGATCGCTGTGCCTATCGATTGACCCTTTGTTTCTCCCCTCTCTGAATTCAGAGAGGGGTCGGGGGTGAGATTGAGCGCAGCGATGCGCTCTTTTTTATTTGATTTTTATTTGATCTGAACCTGTATAATGGAGGGAGCTATGAGGGGAAAATGATGGCAGTTGTCGAAAGAAAACCAAACCTACGCATGACCGTTCAGGACTTCGATCACTTCGTTGATCTGCCCGAAAACGCCGATAAGTTGTTTGAATACATTGGGGGAGAAGCCGTCGAAGTGCCATCAAATCCATATTCATCCTACATCGCCGGTATCCTTTTCGGTGAACTCTACATTTTCTTAAAGGGCAAAGACTTAGGGGTTTTGACAGGCGAAGGCGGCGGTTACAAAGTCTACGGAGAGCGTTACGCGCCGGATATTGCCTTTCTTCGCAAAGGGAAAACACTCTCCAAAAAGGGCTATAATCCCGACCCGCCCGATCTCGCCGTTGAAGTGCTTTCTCCCGGCAATACACCGCGCGAAATGCGGATCAAGATTACCAACTACATCAATGACGGCGTAACCGTCTGGGTAGTCGATTACGAAGATAAAATCGTTGAAGTCCATGCACCGGGTCAGCCAGCGAGAACGCTCACTATCAACGATACGCTGGATGGTGGAACGCTTCTGCCCGGTTTTACATTAGCTGTAAAAGACATTTTCCCACCCGAACAGGAACAAGAATAAATCACTCACCTTACGCAGGGTGTCAGTTTGACCCCCACCCCGCTCGCTGCGCTCGCCTCCCTCCCCCGAATTCGGGGGAGGGGTCGGGGGTGGGGTCAGAAATAACGATCTGCGTAAGGTGAATAAATCATTCGATCTATCTCCTTGCCCCGCAAATTGCTGTTTGCTCCCTCTCGCTTTTCGGAGAGGGGTTGGGGGTGAGGCTAATTCTCATCTAATCCGGAGTCCTAACTCATGGCAAAACCGAAAATCGAGCCGCGCTTACCCAAAGGAATGCGCGATTTCCTCCCGCAAGAGATGATCAAGCGGGAATATGTATTCAACATCGTGCGCGAAGTCTTTCACCTGTATGGCTTCGAGCCGCTGCAAACCCCCGTCCTTGAACTGCACGAAACGCTCATGGGCAAGTACGGCGAGGACGCCGAAAAACTGATCTTCAACGCGCAGCACCCCGGCGGCAAAGAAGAACTCGCCTTGCGCTACGATTTAACCGTGCCGCTGGCGCGAGTCGTCGCGCAATACCAGAACGAGATCACGATCCCGTTTAAGCGCTATCAACTTTCCCCTGTGTGGCGTGCAGAACGTCCGCAGCGTGGGCGCTACCGTGAGTTTTACCAGTGTGACGCCGACATTGTAGGCGTTAGGACGATGAGCGCCGACGCGGAAATTCTCAGCTTGATCATGACGGTTTTGCAGCGACTCGGTTTTCAGCAGTTCAGCGTCAAAGTGAACAATCGCAAGCTGTTGACCGCCATCGGGCAGTATGCCGGCGTTGAAGGCGATCACCTTACAAATCTCTATCGCAGCATTGATAAGTTCGACAAAATCGGCGCTGATGGGGTGCGCGAAGAACTGGTGACACGCGGTTTGCCCGTTGAAGTCGTCACGCGCATCATGGATTTGATCACAGCGCGTCAACCCGGCGTAGACCAGTTGGATTATCTCGAAGACGTAATGGGCAGTTTGCCCGCCGCTCAAGAGGCAATCAGCGAACTACGCGAACTGGCAATCCACTTAGAATCCGCCAACGTCCCATCACAGTTCTACGAGTTCGATTTGACGATGGTACGCGGCTTAGGCTATTACACAGGACCCATTTTCGAGACGATCATCACCGAACCGAACTTGGGCAGTGTGACGGGCGGCGGGCGCTATGATGATTTGATCGGCTTATTTCGCGGCGAGTCGATTCCCACGACGGGGACATCGCTTGGCATCGAACGCATCATTGACCTGCTCGACCTGCTCAAGCTGTATCCCGCGCACATCGGCGGCACGGTGGTACAGGTGCTAGTCACCGTCTTTGGTGATGATACCCGCGCCGCCGCGACTCGCTTCACCGCAGACTTACGTGCGGCGGGTGTACGAACCGAACTGTACATGCTCGATAAACCCATCGGCAAGCAAATGACCTACGCCGACAAAAAGCGTATTCCGCTGGTCGCCGTACTCGGCACGCAGGAAATCGCAGACGGCACGGTCAAACTCAAACGCTTGACCGACGGCGAAGAAGTCACTGTAGATCGCGCCGCCGCCCATGCCAAAATCACCGAACTGCTTGCCTAACGTCGTGTGTGTCTTTGCTTGTCTCCCCTCTCCTCTTTTCGGGAGAGGGGTTGGGGGTGAGGCTTCTTTTCGCGTTGGGGTTGGGGGTGAGGCTAGTTTCTGAGTGTCAAAAATTCGTCAAATCCCCTTAAATTAGGGCAGTATGAGCGCCCAAAGGGTGTATGATCCCTGATGTCTGTGGTTTGCATTGAATGACAGACATACTTGTAGAAGGAACACCCATGCTTGACTTCATAGTGCCTATCGTCGTGATTGTGGCAATCGCTGTGCTGCTGTTCATACTCCCCAGTGTGACTCTCGGCTTGGTCGTGATCGGTGAGCGTCAGGTTGGCGTGGTCATCAAGCGATTCGCGCAAAACAATAAGAAACTCCCGCCCGGTCAGTTGGTCGCCTTAAACGGTGAACCGGGCTATCAGGCAGACACCCTCGCTCCCGGTTGGCATTTCGGCTACTGGTCGTGGATGTACAGCATCCAGCGCGTCCCTGTGACCGTCATCGCACAGGGTGAAATTGGGCTGGTCGTCGTAGCAGATGGTTCAGCCGTCCCGCCAGAACGCATTCTCGGCAAAACCGTGGACTGTGACAACTTTCAAGACGCCCGCAAGTTCTTGACCAATGGCGGCGAAAAAGGGCGTCAGTTGTCAATCCTCACGGCGGGTGTGTACCGTATCAATACCGCGCTGTTCACGGTGATCACACGCGACAACGCCGAATTGAACGATATGGATCCCGACAGCCTGCTCGTGTACAACATCCGACAGGATATGGTCGGTGTCGTGACCACGCTGGACGGCGCGGCGATTGGCGAAGGCGAAATCGCGGGCTTGTTCCTACCGGGACACGACAACTTCCAGAACCCGCAAGCCTTCATCAACGCGGGGGGGCAGCGTGGGTTGCAAGAACAGGTCTTGCTTTCCGGTTCGTGGAATTTTAACCCTTGGTTTGTGCGCGTTGAGCAAGTGCCGATGACCGAAATTCCGATTGGTCATGTCGGCGTCGTGATCTCATACATCGGCAAGGCGCATATCGACATCAGCGGGACAGACTTCAAACATGGTGATCTGGTCAACGTCGGGCATAAAGGCGTGTGGGCGACTCCGCTCTACCCCGGCAAGCACCCCATCAATATCCGTGTGATGAAAACCGAACTCGTGCCGACGACCAACATTGTCTTGAACTGGGCGTCACGGGTCGAACAGCACGCCTACGATGCGCGGTTGTCCTCAATCAACGTGCGTTCACGCGATGGTTTCGCCTTTGACCTCGAAGTATCGCAGATCATTCATGTCGGGGCGTTAGATGCGCCAAAAGTGATCTCTCGCGTCGGCGCAATGCAAAATCTCGTCGATCACGTCTTGCAGCCGATTGTCGGCAACTACTTCCGCAACTCGGCGCAATCCTACACGGTCTTAGATTTCTTGAGCGCCCGTAGTGATCGCCAGATCGAGGCGGCGCAGCACATTCAAAAAGCATTACGCGCCTATGATGTCGAAGCAATTGATACACTGATCGGGGAAATTCGCCCGCCCGATGCGCTCATGCACACGCTCACAGAGCGTAAGATCGCGGAAGAACAGCAAAAAACCTACCAGATGCAGGAAGAGGCGCAAAAACAGCGTCAGCAGTTGGTACGCCAGACCGAACTTGCCGATATTCAGCAGCAGGTCGTCAAAGCCGAACAGGGCGTCAGCATTGCTGAACTCCTCGCACAGTCAAAGATCAAAGAAGCAAGCGGTTCTGCCGAAGCAACCCGGCTCAATGCGCTGGGTGAAGCTGAAGGCATTCGCGCCCTCGGTGAAGCGCAAGCGTCTGCTTACCGCGCTGGCGCAGAAGCAATGGGTTCGCAGGGTTATACTGCCGTCCAGTTGATGCAGATCATCGGGGAACGCGGCGTCCGCATCATCCCCGAAATTCTGGTCAATGGCGGAGGCGGCGCGAACGGTCAGGGCGGCAACGCCAGCTTAGTC
>JBBQRJ010000091.1:0-13113 GCA_038214955.1 Aggregatilineales bacterium
TTCACGATGAAGTCGTGGGCAGAGCCGTTCCTCGTTTTGAGGGCGGCTCTCTACAAAGACACGCTGTCGGAGGAAATGAAAAACCGCTTCAACAGCGGCTTAATGGCTTCAAGTAATGGACTGTTTCATGACCCTAACGGGACTCGAACCCGTGTCTTCACCTTGAAAGGGTGACGTCCTAGACCGCTAGACGATAAGGCCCTACTTACAAGAGCGGAGTTTACCATCCACGGGAGTGAACGTCAAGGCTGAGAAAAAGCGTCACGACGTTCTAGCATTCACACTTTGGATTTCATAGGTCAATACGGGTTCAATCCGCCCTTTCATCTTGACCGTTCCAATGCATTCGGTGCCTACATAATCTCGCACACGTTCAAAGGTTGCATTGCTTATTAAGATGCGCCCATCAAATGACATTTGTTGCAACCGAGCCGCAAGATTGACCGTATCGCCAACCGCTGTGTAGTTCATGAGATCGGGAGCGCCCACGTTGCCGACCACTGCCATACCAGTATGAATGCCAAAGTTGATTCGCATTCGGAACAAGGGATCAAATTGGCGATGAAATGCATCAAGCGCAGACCGAATATCCCAAGCGGCACGCACTGCCCGCAGTGCATGATCTGCTTGCTCAAGAGGTGTATTGAACAACGCCATGACTCCATCACCGATGAACTTATCGACAGTGCCACCATATTCGCGGATCGCTGCCACGCTCATCGTATGATATTGATTGAGGACGATCAGCAGTTCTTCTGGGTTAGTTTTTTCAGAAATCCCGGTAAAACCTTCGAGATCAGCAAACATCACCGTGACTTCTTGCAGCGTACCGCCGAGCTTGACTTGAGACGGATCGCGTAGAAGCTGTTCTACGACAGACGACGACACATAACGCTCAAACGTAGTACGCACCATCTCTTGAGTCTTACGTAGATGATCAGTTTCACTCTTCAATCGCAGGCGTGTACGCACCCGTTCCATCAGTTCACGCGGGTTGAACGGCTTGATCAGATAATCGTCCGCACCCAGTTTTAACCCTTGCACACGATGTTCCACATCCTCAAGCGCGGTGAGCATCAGTACCGGGATATGAGCGGTTTTGACATCTTTCTTGATGCGTTCGCACACTTCAAAGCCCGACATCCCCGGCATGTTGACATCCAAAATCACCAAATCGGGGTGTTTTTCGTAAACCAAACGCAGCGCATCCACACCATTGAACGCGCTCAAAGGGGTCAAATTCATACTGCTGACAATATCCATCAGCAGTTGCACATTATCCGCGTTGTCGTCAACCACAAGAATATTCAAATGGATGTTCCTTTATTTTGCATAGCGGTTGACTTTTTCACGAAATTCGCGCAGATTGATCGGTTTTGCAAGGTAATCATCACAGCCCGCAGCCAACGCACGTTCCCGATCTCCCACCATTGCGTGAGCAGTCAACGCGATAATCGGAATATGCGCTAATTCCGGGTCTTCCTTAATGTGCTTGGCTGCTGTCCATCCATCCATACGTGGTAGAGATAAATCCATTAGGATTAAATTTGGTTTTTCAGACTTGGCAGTGTTGACACCAGACTCACCGTCTCGCGCTTGAATAACCGTGTAATTCAATGCTTGCAGTACATCTTGAAACAACAACATATTGTCGGGATTATCTTCGACAACGAGGACAGTCAATTTTGTAGTCGTCATACCACAATTTCCTTTTCTCCAACCTGCATCTGTGATGTGGATACAGCGACAGAGCGAAATGCTCGTAAAGCGACCAGAAACGTTGACCCCTTTCCCGGCGCACTTTTGAGCCACATCACCCCTTCATGTTGATCAATCAACCGTTTCGAGATCGCCAACCCCAAACCAGACCCCATATTTTCTGACGACTGTTCGCCGTCCGTTTGATAAAACGCTTCAAAAATTTTGCCCTGATCTTGCTGTGCAATACCAACGCCCGTATCTTCTACCGTGATAATCACCCAATCGCCATCTGTGAGCCAACCACGCACAGGCAGAGGAAATTGGGGCGACAAACCCTCTTGTACTCGAACATTAACCGCACGCAGCGTCACAGCCCCTTGTTCCGTGAATTTGATCGCGTTACCCACCAATTGCGTGATCACCTGACAAATTCGTGTTTCATCTGCAAGGACATGCGCCAGATCAGGTGGTGCGTCAACCACCAACGGCAGCGCCTTGACCAAACGTTGAGGCGCAACATCCAATATAATCCGCTCAAAAACGGGCTTAAGCGCCACTGGTTGAAGGCTGAGTTCCATACGTCCCGCATCTAATGTATTGAGATCAAGCATATCGTTGATGAGTTCAAGCAGCACGCGACTATTTCGCCCAATCGTATTAAGGCGATCCAGTTGGCGCTCGTTTAGCTCTCCGTATACGCCGTTTTGAAGGAGTTCATTATACCCGCTTATCGAATTAAGTGGGGTACGCAGTCGATGACCCAATTTCTCTAGGAAATCATTCCGCAGTTGGTTGACGGCTCGAATTTCTTCATTCAGCGACTCGCGTTTCGCCCGTTCGCTCGTGACTTCTGAAACCGCCTGTCGCAAATCGCTGTTTGCGATCCGCAGTTCATCATTGAGGTCTTTGAGCGGCTGCATCAATTGGAGGCGGAGTACCGTCCAGCCTGTCCACAATGCCGCCGCTGCCGAGAGAAAGAGCGCCCACGATTCGACGGTGCTAGAAGTGATGATTGGAAACGCATACGCGGCGATCAGCAGCACGCCCGCTAACCGAAGCTGCGGCGCGACAGTCTCACGCGAAATCATAATTGACCAGAAGGTAGCCACTGCATATAAAAGAAGCGCCACGAGCAAAATAGAACCGGCTGTCGTGAGGGATTCTAGGGTGCCAGCATTCCCCGTCCATATGAGAATGAACGTGGCGATCAACGCGACAGGCAGCAGCAGTGTTAACGCAGTGACCAGTCTATTTTCATTGCGAATCAACCGGGCGATGAATAAAAAATACGCGAACCCCGTTCCTGACAACGCCGTCAGAAGCAGTGCGGTTTGCGTATTTACGTTGGTGATGAGGTTGAACTCATCGAGTGGTCGAATCAACGCCACAACGCCCCAAATGGCAAGCATCAGGCTAAAGACGAGGAATAAAGTATCTGCCCTACCCCGCTTGGGTTGAAGAACGAGCGCCACTATAAGCCCACTGGCTGCGCCGAACGCAGTCAATTGTCCTACGGTGATAAGTTCAAATGACTCCATTCAGCGCCCATCTTTCCGTGTGATTGATCGACTCTAGTCTATCACAGCTTATGGGCGAGAGTTTAAGGTTTGAGACGAGGGGGACGCTTATCCACCACCTCGTTATCAACAGGAGGGAGTTTCGCCTTCTGTTGATCAAAATCAGCGGCAATACCAAGCTGACCCACAAGTGCTTCAATTTGCGCCAATGCATCAAAATCGAACTCTTGGTACTGGCAAATATCGCATAACCAACTTGGCACGTTGGGAACACTGAGGAAGACGCCTTGCTGAACACAGCTATACGTCGCCTTACGTGCTTCCAAATGACCGATGAGGCAGCGAGGACAAGAAGGGGTTGCTGTTGTTGACATAGAAATCCCTCCACACAACATAAGACTACTCTGGAAAGTGATAGCGAGTCACTATTCCAATGTCAGTCGGCGGCCAATACCGGATAATCGCCTCACCAATAATTCGTTCCCGAACTATCGGACCAAACGCCCGTGAATCACGACTATTGTTACGATTATCGCCCATCATGAAGTATTCGTTTGCGCCAAGTTCCCAGCGGCTGTCATTGCACGTTGATGTTGTGCAGGGTTCAAAAATATAAGGCTCGTAGAGGTCGACACCATTTACGGACACCTGCCCGTCGTGAATTTCAATCACATCGCCCGGTGTGCCAATCACGCGCTTGATCAACAGCGGGTTATTCGGCGTATTGTCGTCGCCGGGTGGGTCGAACACAATGATTTCGCCGCGTTGGGGGCTGCCGAGTAAGTAATGCAGACGGCTGACGATCAAGAACTGATCAGCATGGAAATTCGGCTGCATACTGGGACCTTCAATATAAAAGCGAACGGTGGCTAAATTCACCAACGTATACACCAAGCCGATCAAGATCACCGTTTCAACGATCTCGCGCAGCAACCCCGATTGTTGCAAGCGTGGTCGTCTTGCGGGAGCTTCATTCATCATCAATGCGTATCCTCTGGGGAACACTCACGTAGGTAGTGCGTAAGTGTAGCTAAGAAATGGGTGATGAGATGCTGTACGCATCCGCTCATTTCGCACAAAGTTAATTAGAGGTATTATAGTCCTGTCACGCAAACGGGACAATCCATATTTACGGGGTTTTAGGAACTCTAATGCATCACGCATACGTGGGATGTGATTTATAATAACAATATCGATACATCACAGCGTCAAGTGAGGCTGATGTGACAGGGGAAACCATTCTCGTCGTAGATGACGGACGCGAAAACCGAGAGTTTATCGCGGAATATATATTACAGCCTAACGGCTATCCTTTTTTGATGGCGAAAGATGGCAAAGAGGCGCTGGACATTGCCCTTGACCGCCGCCCTGACCTGATCCTCCTCGATTATCAGATGCCGCGCATGAACGGCATTGAGATGCTTCAAGCAATGCAGGAACACGGGCTAAACATCCCTGTGATCCTCATGACCTTCTACGGCTCAGAGGAAATTGCCGTCGAAGTGTACCGTCTCGGCGTGCGCGATTACGTCAAAAAGCCTTTCTCGATTGAAGAAATGTTGATGGTGATCGAGCGCAGCCTTGACGAGGTGCGCTTACGTAAGGAAAAAGAAGCCCTTACCGAACGGGTGATCCAGTCCAACCGCGAGTTACAGCTTCGACTGCAAGAGTTGAATGTGTTGTACAGCGTGGGTAAAAGTGTCACCAGTTTGTCAGATATAGAACAACTTCTACCGCGCCTCGTTGATGCCGCTGTAAAGATTACCAATGCCGAAGAAGGCTTTTTGTATTTGATGACAAAAGACGGTTTGATGTGCCGCGCCCAAAAACGACACAATCATGCACGGGCAAGCAAGGTCAACCATCTGGTGAATGACCCCGTTGCCTTGCATGTGATCAACCAGCGCCAGCCAACAATTCTCACGCCGGAACAAATTCAGGCGAAAAGCCCTATCTCGATTGCGTGCGCCCCGTTGGTCATTCGCAATGAGGTGATCGGCGCGTTGGGTGTGGCAAATCTATCGAGCAGCGCCCACATTTTCAACAAGCACGACAGCGCCCTGTTGAGCGCCCTCACCGACTACGCCGCAATTGCCATTGATAATTCGCGCAACTTGGAAATCCTCAAGCAAACCAACGAGCGTGAGAAATCGCAGATCAGGACAACATTTAGTCGTTTTGTACCCTCTACCGTCGTAGATCAAGTGCTGGATAACCCCGACACATTGCAGTTAGGCGGCAAACGTCAGGAAGTCACGGTGATGTTTGTAGACTTGCGCGGCTATACCGCCTACAGCGAAAACTTGCCGCCAGAACGAGTCGTAGAGATGCTCAACGATTACCTGAGCCTCGCTGCTAACGTGATCCTGTCTTATGGCGGCATGTTGGACAAATACATGGGCGATGGACTCATGGCGCTGTTCAATGCTCCACACCCACAACCGAATCACGTTCAGCAGGCGATTGAAGCCGCGCTGACGCTCCACCAGGCGACGCATCAACTGGCGTCAGGGCGCAGCGAAGAACTTGCCTTTAGCATTGGTGTCAGCGTAGGCGAAGCGGTTGTCGGTTACATTGGTACCGATGTTGCTATGAACTACACAGCGATTGGCGATGTTGTGAACGTCACCAAACGACTGCAAGAAGCGGCTAAAGGCGGGCAAACGATTGTGGACGAGACGATTGTCAAGCGACTCGACGGCACAGCACAGGCAACCGCGCTAGGCGAACTCAAACTTAAGGGGCGACAGAAGCAGGTTCTCGTCTACGAGATCAGCGCCATTGCCACCCACTAAGACGAATTTCCGCTAGTCGTCGTTTCCGGTGCGGGGGCGGAAGCTCAAGCGGATCGGTGTTCCCTCAAATGCGTAGTGTTCACGGATTTGATTCTCTAAAAAGCGCCGATAGGTGAAGTGAACGAGACCCGGCTCGTTCACATGGAACAGAATCAACGGCGGGTCAATTCGCACCTGTGACGCATAGAAAATCTTGAGGCGGCGCGTCCCACGAATCGGCGGCGTGTGTTTCTGATACGCATCGCGCACCAGTTCGTTCAATGCTGATGTTGGAATGCGGAAGTGCCGCGCTTCCCAAACGCGCTTGGCGGTCTCTAGCACGGTGTGAATGCGCTGACCCGTCAATGCGCTGACAAAAATGATCGGCGCATAGCCGAGGAAATCAAACTTAGAGCGGACAGTACGCTCAAACTCTAGCGTCGTTTGGGTCTCTTTTTCGACAGCATCCCACTTGTTGACAACGATCACCACACTTCGATAGGCTTCTTGCACATAACCGCCAATGTGTTGATCTTGCTCGGTGATACCCGTCTCACCATCGATCACCAGCAGCACCACGTCAGCGCGTTCCATCGCTTTCATCGCCCGCAGCACGCTAAATTGTTCAACGCCCGGCTCAATCTTGCCGCGCCTGCGAATGCCCGCCGTATCAATGATCGTGACACGTTCGCCAAAGTAATTGATTTCCGTATCAATCGCGTCGCGGGTTGTCCCTGCAACCGGACTCACGATCACACGTTCCTCACCGATCAAACGGTTCAGCAAACTACTTTTGCCCACGTTCGGACGCCCAATGATTGCGAGTCGCATGTGATCAGACGCTTCACGGTCATCGTCTAAGCGTTCAACGTCCTCAATTTCGTCAACGGCGGCGACCACTGCATCGAGCATATCCCCGACACCCGCGCCGTGAATCGCGCTGACCGCAAACACTTCCCCGACGCCCAAGCCGTAAAACTCGACGGCTTCCATCTCGCGGTTCATGTTATCAACCTTGTTCGCGGCGATGATCACGGGTTTTTTCGTGCGCCGCAAAATCTCCGCAACTTCTTCATCTGCCGCTGTAACGCCGTGCAGCGCGTCTACCAGCATCACGATAATGTCCGCGTCTTGAATTGCCATAAGCGCCTGTGCCTTGATCTGTGGCACAAAATCGGCGCTGCCCTCTTGCAGAGGAGACACATCGCGGCTGCCTTTGGGTCCGTAGACCTCAATGCCGCCCGTGTCTACCACGTTGAATACCAGCCCGCGCCATTCAAATTCCCCGACCAACCGATCACGGGTTGTGCCGGGAATCTCATCCGTCACGGCGAGTCGTTCGCCTACGAGACGGTTAAACATCGTACTTTTGCCTACGTTGGGTCGCCCAACTAAAGCAACCAACGGTTTTCTTGCCATGCCGATACTTCCCTCACGATTCAGATTACATTTTATTGTATCAAATGGGGACGCAGAATCGTAGGGAGAGGGGATCGTTACGGTGAGGCTTCCTGCGTGACCGCTGACGCGATTTCTACGTCGATTCCTTCAGGCAGCATCGAAATGGTGACGCCAGACTGTCCCCGCCCGATAGAGGCGCTCAACGTCAGTTGATACGTTCCCGGCGCAATGAGTCCGCTCACGTCCACGATGACGCTCACGTCTTGCAGGGTGAGGCTGTTCACAATGGGCTGCGCTCCAGTGATCAACACCGTGACTTCCTCAGTTGCCAGTCTATATACCAAACCTTCGCGCACACCGATGATCTCTACAGGCTGCTGATCGAATTGGCGTGTGGTCATCTGCGTGTCAATGCCAACACTCACATGCACGACACCGCCCGTCAGCAGCACGAGACGCGGATCAGGCAGTTCAAGCGCAACATCGACTTCATAACTGCTCGTGTGGTTGGTAAGGTCAATCG
This sequence comes from Aggregatilineales bacterium, assembly GCA_038214955.1. Taxonomy (GTDB): domain Bacteria; phylum Chloroflexota; class Anaerolineae; order Aggregatilineales; family Phototrophicaceae; genus Flexifilum. Next base: position 7,917 of record JBBQRJ010000091.1, read on the forward strand.
GGGCAGTGAAAATCGAGCCGGGAATTTCTGCCAGCAGCGCGGCGGGTCCGCTCACGACTACCACTTTGGGATCATAGTCGAATACGCCTGTCAGCACATAGCCTTCGGGCAGTTCGCCCACAATATTCGGCTGTACGCGCAGTTCGCGCACGTCAGAGCGCGGCTGAATGTTCACGCTGACATGCACGCTTTGCGGTTGCAGCGTCACCCCTTCAACCTCATTCCCATCAGCATCTACCGGAATCGGACGGATGTCGTCCTCAAACTGCACGCGCATCCCTTCAAGGTCAAGCGGGACATGCGCTTCTACCACTTGCGACACGAGACTTTCAGGTCCGCTCACCGTGATCTGCCGCTCGTCAAACGTGATCGCTTCGAGCGAATACGCCAGCGCAGGTTCGCTCGTGAGTTCTTCTGCGACAGGAATCAGTTTGGATTGTTCCACTTCAAGCCGCACAGTGACTTGGCGCGGCGAAATATCCACAACGGCTGCCCGTCGTTCAGAGGCAACGCGATATTGCAGTTGCACGGTATGTTCGCCGGGGTCTAAGCCCGTCAAATCGACCCACACGAGAATGTCATCAGTGGCAATCAGCGGACGCATCGAACGCTGCGCCCGCAAACGGAGACTCGCCGTCGTCGTAATGTCATCTAGGTTGGTGATGATCAAGCCCGTATCAGGGGTAATGCGAATCTGCACGCGCTCCGCCATGCGCCACTGCTCGAACGGATCCGCTTGGGCGACAGCGATCATCCATACGAGGAACGCCAGCACAAGCGATCCGCCCAACCACATCAGGTTATTGAGGATGAGTCCTCGAAGCGGGGTAGATTCACGCATCGATCATGTACTTTTTTGTCCGGCGCGAAAACGGCTGATGAGGTCGCTTGTCCAATCGCGCACACGCTGCGGCACGGATTGATTTTGCGTGTATTCGGGTCCGTAAAAGGCATTGAGGATCGTTCGCATCCGTTTGGGGTCAAGCCGTGCGATCAAACGTCCGCCGTTGGTGATCGAAATACGTCCGGTTTCTTCCGACACGATCACGCACACCGCATCGCTGACCTCGCTCATGCCAATCGCGGCGCGGTGACGTGTGCCAAGTTTCGGCGTCGTCAGGTTACGTCCCGATGACAACGGCAGCACCGACGCCGCCGACGCAATGCGCCCCGTCCCGTCAATAATCACCGCGCCGTCGTGCAGTTCAGTTTTGGGCCAGAACACCGTGAGCAAAATTTGCGGGGTGACTTCACAATCCATACGGATGCCTGTACGAATGTATTCTTGCAAACTGACCGTGCGTTCCAGCACAATCAACGCGCCATGCCGACGGTCAGACAGCCGTTCCGCCGCTTGACACACATCCTCGATGATACGCGCCCGTAATGTTTCATGGGGGGGGCGGTTGAAAAACAAGCCCGCCCGCCCCAATTTTTGCAGTAGTTGACGCAGTTCGGGTTGAAAAATCACGGGAATAGCAATCGCCAGCACGGTCAGCGCGTTTTCGAGCAACCAACGTAAAGCGCGAAAATCGAACGCATTAGAGATCAACACCACTACGCCCACCACGAGGATCATGCCGCGCAGCAGCGCCACCGACTGCGTACCGCGTATGAAAAAGCTGATCCCAAAGAAAACCAATGCCACCAACAAAATGTCGATGATGGCATTCGGTGTGAGGCTGTTGAGCGCCCAGATCAATTCCACGCTAACCGCCTAATTGCGCTAACAGCTTCTGGTAATCCTCAACATGATCCGGTTTCAGCGCAATGATCTGTCGGATAGTGTTGGCAGCATCCTTGTGCAAACCCGCTTCCAATTGCAGTTCGCCCAGCGCGTCGAGTTGAACAATTGCATCCCGCCCCCGCCCTAGCTGACGGTAGATCGCCGCCAAACGCGAACGCAAGCCGGTATCATCTTGATACAGCGTCACTAATTCTTCGAGAATTTGCGTGATGCGGCTGATCTGTTTAGCGCGGGCGTACAAACCGAGCAGTTTATCCAACCGCCGGATCGCCTCTACCTGATTCCCCTGTCGATAGTTCAGGTCAACCAGCATCCGGTGAGCGCGTTCGTCATCGGGCGCAAGCTGAATAATTTCTTCGTAGGTCTTTTGCGCCTTGCGAATATCGAGGCGCATTTGATCGATGTCTGCGATGCGGTGTTTGATGCGTACCAGTTTTTCTGCCGATGCACTTACGCGCTGACCGATGCGTTCTGCCAGCACATATGTTTCCCGTGAGAGGTCAAAGTTGCCTAACTGGTGATGCGTATCTGCCAGATCGCTGTACTGATCGAGGGCTTCCTCCCAGCGTTCTTCGCTCTCCAGCAGTTCGATCAAACTTTCGCGCACGCCCACATCAAGCGGAGCCATTTCTAGCACGTTCGTGAGGATTTCCCGTGCGCGGTCATTTTCGCCGCGTGCGAGGTACGTCCGTGCGATCACGTTGTATTTGGTGATCGCGTTGCGGATACGTCCTTCGCGCATCATGACTTCTGCCATGCGCGTATGCAGGGGTAAATACGTCGGCGCAAATTCAACCGCACGGTGCGATTCATCCATTGCCAGCGTGTTCAAACCGCGCCGCACATAGCGATCAATCAGCGCAATCGACTGTGCGAGGCGATCCCCTTCTGGCGCGGTCAAGAAGTCGATAATGCCGCGTTCGCCCTGTTCGCGCAGAATTTCCTCAAGCTGGCGGCGTGTATCGGTCAGGCGGATTTTCCAATCCTTGCCTTGCAGCATTTCAACCAACCGCTTGTTGATCGCCTGAATGCCTTCTTCATTGACCTTCTCGAACATGCCGCCCAACTTCCGGTAAATAGAGTTGAGCATTTGCTGTTCGTCTTCGTCAATCGCCAGTTGTGTATCAACCAACTGCAAGCACTGGATCAAATAGCGCGTGGCTTGACGCTGCTTGCCCGCCTTGAAGTAGGCTTGACCGATGCCGTGATACGCGCCCGCTGCCATCTGCGGGTGATTAGTCGCATCGTTCAGCGGCTTCACCGCTTCTTCGGGGCGATTTTGCAACAGCAGCAGCCCACCCAGATTCATCTTGATCGCAGAATGGCGAAATTTATTGTCTGCACGGGTATAAGCAGCAATCGCCTCGTTGAAAATACCCTGACGATGAGCTTCCATCGCTTGCAGCGCATCCCCCGCGACGGGCATTGCCTCGCCTTCCATCACAGCCGCTGCCAGCATCCCAAGCGCATAGGACATCGCTTCGCCTAACGCGCCGAGCGGGTCAGAATCTCCCGTTTTCAGCGAGTCGAGTTTTTTCTTACTCTCTTTGTCAAAACGTTCAGTTTTTTCTTGGGAAATGCCCACCGTACCAGCATCATCGGCAGGTGGCAAAATCTCGCGCCCGGACTCCAAGGCGCGGATCGTGTTCAAGACCTGTGGGCTGTTCCTATCGAGACGCAGCGCCCGCTGTGCCGCCTTGATCGCCGTCTCGGTGTTGTTGATGCGACGGTAGTTGAACGCCAGCGTCAGATATTCGTGGATCGCCTTTTTCTTGTCGCCAATGCGCTCGTAAGCCTGTGCCAGCTTCGCATGGATCGGGATTAAGCCGGGAGTCAAGCGGGTTGCCCGCTCCCAATTGCCAATCGCCTTATCCAAATCGCGCTGACCGAGATAGATTTCAGAGACGTTGACGTACTGTTGTGCCGCCTCGCGTAAGCGCCCTAAACGTTCTAGTACATCGGCGCTTTTTTCAAGCGGGATCGGGTCATCGGGCGCAAGCTGATGAGCGCGGGTATACACTTTCAGCGCGTCTTCCAGTCGTCCCAATTCCAACAGCCCCAACCCAAGATGAATGTGGGCTTCGGGGTCTTCGGGAAATTCTTGAATCGCCTTCCCATAGGACGCAACCGCCATAGACCATTCTTGATCCCATGCGGCGTTATGACCTGCATTCATCGCTTGCTCGTAGGCATCACGATTTCCGGGCATAGATTAGCTCATCAGTGTCACTAAAACAGCTTTTTGGGCGTGCAGACGATTTTCCGCCTGCTGAAAAATTGCCGAATATTCACCATCCGCTACCGGATCAGTGATCTCTTGTCCGCGATGTGCCGGTAAGCAATGCATTACAATCGCATCTTGTGAAGCGCGGGCGAGCAGTTCAGTGTTAACCTGATACGACTTGAACGCCTCGACTCGCTTGGCAGTTTCGGATTCCTGCCCCATGCTGATCCATGTATCAGTATAAATCACGTCGGCGTCGCGCACAGCCTCAACCGGGTCGTACATCATGCGAATTTCGCTGCCCTTCCCAATATCGGCGGCGGCGCTCACCAGTTCTTCGGAAAGTTCATAGCCCGGCGGCGATGCGATGGTGAAGTCCATGCCAAAATGCGCCGCGCCTTGCATCAGTGAGGCGGCGACGTTGTTCCCATCGCCTACAAACGCAATTCGCACACCTTCCGTCCTACCAAAACGTTCGTGAATGGTGAGAATGTCCGCCATTGCCTGACACGGATGCGCTATATCGCTTAAGCCATTGATCACCGGAACGCTGGCATACTGCGCTAACCCTACCACATCTTGATGTGCAAAAACTCGCGCCATAATGATGTGTACATAACAAGACAGCGAACGCGCCGCATCTGCTATGCTTTCGCGCTTCCCCAGACCAATTTCGTCGGGTCCAACGTAGAGCGCATGTCCGCCTAAGTGCTGCATCGCCATTTCAAACGAAATACGTGTACGCAGCGATGGTTTTTGAAAGATCATCGCCAGCGCCTTCCCCTTCATCACCGGACGATTGCCGCCGGAACGCCATTCGGCTTTGAGGGAGAGAGCAAGGTTCAGAATTTCCCGTAGGTCGTCACTCGACCAGTCACACAAATCGATGAAATGTCGCATATTGGATTCAACAGTGAAAAACATAAAGTCATGAAATGAGTATAGCACGCTTGGGGAATCGGGAAAACAAAAAGTGAGGGTAATGAGTGAGGAGTCATGAGAACTGAGTAAAAAAAGGTATCAGAACCAGTTAAACAGTTCACTGCAAGGGGTAACTTATAACCATTTAGGGCAAATGCATCAAAATCGAGCAGATGTTTGTATTGGAGTCAGAGCGAGTGTGTAGGGGCGACCCCGTGTGGTCGTGAGAGGAAAGTAAAGCCCACCCCCCCCCCGACAACCGCCCCGCATCAGGGAGGGGACTAATGAAAATCGGGGTGTACATA
>JBBQRJ010000092.1:0-13092 GCA_038214955.1 Aggregatilineales bacterium
TATCTGCATCCCGATGATCGCTTCAAAACCACTCACGAGCAGGGTGTGTTCAATACAGTCTACAGCACGCGACACATCTGCGGCGCGTAATGGCACTACCGGACAAATCCAGATCACGCCGCACTGATCGGCATCGGGATCGCTTGAACTCGTTCCCGATTTGCGCCAATAAATGCTGTCGATGGAAGCCGAGTCTTCAACCCCGTAACCCTGCGGCAAAATGTGAACATCGGCTACTGCTTTGAGTCGGCGCTCGATTTCATCCCACATCGCCCATCCAATGCGTTCTGAGGACGCTGTTAGGTCAGTTTCGCCAAACCAAACCCCGCCCTGTAATGAGGCAACCATTTCTTTTGGAAAGTTCGGACGGGTTAGGAGTGATTGTGCGTCGGGGTGGCGGTAAAGGTAGGTGAGCCGCTTGTAATCGTTGTAGAGTCCAACTGTCGCGGTGAGCAGACGTTCGCGCAGCAAGCCGCGTACCTGATCGATGAGGGCGGGAAATTGCGCCTTATCCTGAATTGACCAGACAACGCGGCGGGAAAAATTGGGTCGTGGCGTTAGCCAGATGGTGAGCGATACGACAACGCCGAAATTGGATTGTAGGAACAAACCTGTCAAATCGGGTCCTACGCCGTCTGGTGCAACGGTTGAAACGCGGCTGCCTTTCACCTGTCCGAAGCCTGTGTGGATACATCGTCCGTCCGCAAGCAAAACTTCCAAGCCGCTGATGTAGTGCGCCCGTTCACCCTCCAGCCCCACCGCTAATCCACGCTCTAAAACATGACCCACAACGCTGGCTTCGAGCGTGCTGCCCGGTGAGGGTAGGGTGAGCGCCGCCCCGTGCTTTTTGAGGAAGTCTTGCACTTGGGCAAAACTGACTCCCGGCTCTACAGTCAGGGTTGCCAGATCATCGTCAAAGTCAAGGATACGATTCATCCGTTCCAGCGACAGCACAACACATCCACTGCTTGCGGGAACACGGGAACCATACCCCCAATTTTTACCCCGGCTGATCGGGTACACCGGAATGCTAAAACGGTGGGCAATCTCTAGACAGGCGGCGACCTGCTCCCGATTTTTGGGAAACAGGATCGCCGGAATCTGCTGATCAGTGGCGAAGGTTGCTGTCTGCGCTGCGAGGAGCGCGGCGGGGTCATCCGTAAATCCGGTTGCTCCTAAGACAACCCTCCACGCCGCCGATGCCTCGCGTAAGGTCATTCGTTCTGCTTCCGCCGTGCTTCGTCGAGCCGATCACGCGCTGGTTGTACGATACCGTCCGCTTGACGGTGCCCGTCCGCGATTTTCTGATCACGATTTTGCAGGGCGGTTCGTCTCCGGGTATCGGCGTTCGTTTGCGCGTCATCAACCTGACGGTTCGCGTTCTGGCGGTGGGTATCTCGCTGTTGGATAGCGTCGTTCCGCCGTGTGACCGCATTTGCTTGCGCTTGCTGAATACTCGTCTGTGTGTTGCTGTGTGCGTCGGTCAGGTCTTGTTGTGCCGCCGCCCGCTGCCCCTTTGCTGTGTCGTGGGCGTCTTGAATGTTCTGATTTGCTGTTCCCTGTGCTTGCTGTCGGGTATTTTGCGCTTCACCCAACGCTTCATTGACGCCTTCTGTTTCTGTGACAAGGGCAAGATTGATGATCGATCCGGCGGTGGTTGGCACACTAAAGACCGTTTCCGGGTCTTGCTCCCCATTGACGCTGCCGCGCACCAATTTGCCATCAGCAAGCCAGTAGATCATCTGTGTCATCGTATCCAGTTCTAGCCCATTGTAGTCGCCGCTGGTCTGGTAGATCACACGCTGATTGGTGGCATCGAGGTTGGCGCGGTGAAGCGCGTGACCATCATTCCAGTAAAACTGATCGCGTGTTGAATCAACCGCAACAAACACCGCGTGATCTCCCGGCGGACGCACCAGCAGGATCGGGGTCGCAATTTCTCCGCGAACAATTTCTGCGGCACGCAGGTTGCCGGGTGGCGCGGGTTTTGAACCGCGTCGCGGTGCATCAATGACAGGTGCTGCACCCCCTTTGAGATTGATATAACCCATATCCGTGTTACTCGCCCAATACAACAGACTGCGCCCACCATGCAGCGCCAATGTCCAGACGCGGGTGCGCGGGCTAACGGGAGCGCGATAAATCTGACGCGGAACTGCGCCGCTGAAATTCGTCTGGTAAATCACGCCTTCGGAAGTGATCCAGTAGATTTCCTGTGTCGCCGGGTTGATTGCAATTGATCCGCTGAAAGGCGACTCGGTACTTTCTAGCGCAGCCGTCGCTACGGGACGAATATCTGCGCCCGTATAGGTTGATGATACGAGGTTGACTTTTCCGCCGCGTGACGCGATCTGGCACGAGGACATGGTATCGTTGCCGATGCGCGTTCCGAACAATGACGGATTATCCGCCGAAAACGATTCGCTGTTGCCGCCAAAATTCACATTTTCGTAGACCGTGACTGTCGTGCGCGGTCCGACCTTCAACGAGGAGATTTGATCATTGAGACCCGGAAAGACCTGAAAATCGCTGACACTGAGGTTAAAACGCCACACGCGCCCCTGAAAGTTGACATGCTCATACAGGGCGACTTCACCAGATTTCAACGTTTCACCGCTCACAACAACCCGCAGTGCCGATCCTCTCCTGCCGATGGTTGTGCCATCAAGGGTAGGGGTATCTGCGTCAAACCGCTGACTGACTCCACCGTAGTTGACATGCTCGTACAGGGTGACGCTGGTGTCGGGTCCTACCTGCACTGATGCGACGTTATCGTTCAATCGGTCTATCTGAGTAAAAGCAGCAATGTCCGCGTTGAAGCGCCAGACCATCCCGCCGAAGTTTGGCTGATTATACAGCGCGACTTCTCCGCGCCGCAGTTTTTGCGCGTTGGCGTGAATCTGTACTGAGGATGTGGTGTCGTTACCGATCCATTTATCGCCCAACCAGTTAATGTCTTGAGAGAATGTCTGCTGTCTTCCGCCATAGTTGACATGTTCAAATAAGCTGACAGCGGTATTCGCGCCGACGCGAACCGACGATGCTACATCGTTCCACGCGGGGATATTTATTAAATTGGGCGTATCTGCCGACAGCCTGAGCTGTCGCCCGCCGAAATTGGCATGTTCGTACAGAACGACTTCGCCGGGACGAATATCCGTTGGTTGAACATCCCCACGCGGAAGTACCTGAAAAGACTGAATCGGGGCGATGGTGGGCGTATCAACCGTCAAATTCTGGCGCACTCCACTGAGATTCCCGCCTGTGAATACGGCGAACCACGTATTCACACCCAACCGCACCGAACCAATTTGGGACAGCCCTTGAATCGCTTGAAGCGCCATGACTGCTTGAGTCACGAGCCAGCTTTTCCCCCCGTAATTGGGTTGATCGAAAATCATCACTTCGCCCTGTCGAAGCTGTCCCGGCTGTGATGTAACTTTCATAGAGGAAGCCGTATCGTTGCCGACAGCAGTTACTTCCAACCAGGGGCTGTCCTCGCTCAGTTCGACGGATCGCCCGGTAAAATTGACATGCTCAAACAGGGTGACACGGGTATTCGGACCCAGTCGTACCGACGAAATGGTGTCATTGAAGCGCGGAAACAGGCGAAAGTCGGTGATGTCGGCGTTAAACTTCCATGCCTGTCCTTGATAATTATAATTTTCATACAGCGCAACTTCGCCAGTATCCAGTTTCAAATCGGGATCGCTTGGGGCGTGCTGCGTCCAATAGAGTCGCTTCGCGCCCCCATCAACGGCGATATTGGATGCGCCGCCTGTAAAAAACGTATTCTCGACTTTTCCGTCATTATCAGCGAATTGGGAAAGCTGTTCGGAGACGAGGAACACGTTATCCAGATTTTCGCCCAACGTTTTGCCCGCCTCTTGATGAGCGGTATTCAAGACTCCATGCGCTTGCTGCTGCGCCGACTGCTGCACCTGCGTCGCTTGCTGCCGCGCATTGATCTTGTGCTGTGCTGCAAGATCGTTGGCACGCTGCCTTAAACGGGCGGATTCGCCCGTATATCTAGTCTGGTCATCTTGCTGTGTCATTTGGCATTCTCCTCTCTGCAAAATGCGAGATGTTTAATACTTCTTAATGGCATTCCAAGCGCTTTCGGCGGTTTTCTTCGTCCATTCAATGACGCTTTCGGCGGCACGCTCAATAGCGTTGAAGATTCTTTCGGCTTCCTGTAGAAACGAGTTTGCAAGTTCTCTTGCTTCGTTCACAATCGCGTTGAATGCTCGTTCTGCGGCTTGCTCAATTTGTAGAACTTCAGCCGCAATCGCTTGACCAATGCTTTCGATCTCGCGCTCGGCTTCACGCAAAAGCGCCTCACCCTCTGCGATGATCTGTTCGGCTTCCTGTTCAACTTCCTGTGCTATCTTTTCGACCTCATGTTCGGCAGCAGTCACGACTCCTTCAATTTCATCTTCAATTTGCTGAACCTCTGCCGCGACCTCATCCAGAATTTCTTTGGCGTCTTGTTCAGCCTTCGCTAGAATTTGCGCCGCTTCCTGTTCAAGCTGCTCAACTTCGGCTTCAAGCTGCGTGACCTCTCGTTCAAGTTCTTCAACCGTCTGCTCGGCGTCTTGAACAATACGCTGTGCTTCCTGCTCTGCGGCAGCGAACAGCAGTTGAGCGTCCTGTTCAGCCGCCGCTAGAATTCTCTCGCCTTCGGCTTTAGCCTCACCGAACAGCTTCTTCGCCTCGTTGAGAAAATCCTCAAAGATTTCTTCGGCATACTGCTCGATATGTCGCAAAAGCTCACCGGGTAAATCTTCCAACGAGCGGAAATTAACATCTAACTTTAGTGGGGTTTTGAGCGCAAGCCGCCAATCATCAAACCAGAACGCGCCGAAAATCGTCACTTCAAAATGTTCCGAATTGGCAACAACCGTCATTTCAGCATCGAAACCAGCGTCGAGATGAATTGACCCTAAATCGAAGCCCAGTATCTCTGGCAGGTCAATATCGCCTTTGATGTCTACTGCAAATACCGCGCTGGCATTGAAGGCGAAGGCGTCATTCACCTTGCCGACCTGACATTCGATTCCGAAGTGGAGGCTATTGCCGATTCGGGTATCGAGCGTGAATGCGAAGCCGGTATCGGTGACGATGACCTCTACATCTTCGCTGAAAATATTGAACAGCTTGGCTTGCAAACTGACGTTGAGGTAGGGCGTATGGCGACTGTTGAAGGCGATCACCGCGCCGCCCGCAGGGATAATTTGCAGAGCGCGAGTTTGTGGCGTTGGTTTAATGGGAACAATCGGCGCCTTGCGCTGTGTGACCCATTGACCGTTGATCAAGGCTTGGTTGAGCGAGACTCCTTTGCCGTTCCCCGTGATATGGATCGCATCATGGAAATTGATCGGGGAAATCTCGGCATCACCACTGATGCCTGTGGCGGCGCTGATCATCAGCGCGGCGTGGGCGCTGATCGTTCCCACCGTAATAAAGCCGCTAAACCCGAATCCTGCTTGTGCCATGCGTCCATCGGGCAGCACAATCGGTTCTTCCGCCCAGTAGAGCGATAGGTCACGCGCACTGATCTCGCGTAGAATTTCTGGCACACTATTATCGGGTTCGCCCTTCACGGCGATGATCATGTCTTCGATGCTGAGTTCCTCAAACGCGATGGAAAGCAGCAGCGGGTCGGGGATTTCCTCCACCAATTCGAGGATTAGCGCAAATTCGTTTGCCGCAAATCCCTGAGTCGTGATATGGAATTGACCCTGCACGCCAATATCCACGCCCGGCGGCACGAACACAACGCCGACTTCGACCCCCAACGTATCGAGAAAGACGCCCTTTAAACCGAGTGGCAGGGGAATGGATGCTGGTTGCCCGTTCTGCTCTGCATGAATATTGAACAGGGCTTGGGCTTCTTCTATGCCCACGACTAGAGCGCCTGTCGCCTCTAGGGTGGTATCACCGATAGGCAGGAAAACTGTCCCTTGCACCGCCAGCGTGAAGGGCGCGAAGGTGATGCGGAGTGCGGAATCTGCTAGGGTGATCTTCTCGTCGCCAGCGGTGATCGTGACACTGCCGCTGAGGTAGGCGATAAAGAAACTTGCGCTGATCGGGTCTGCGATCTCTGCCTGAATGAGCAGTTCCGTCTGCGACACAATGGATTTTACATTGCTGAAAATCGGATCGTTGAAGCGCGTCAAATCGAGCAGGGCGACGAGCGTGAGTCCCGGCATCAGCCGCAGCGGAATCCCCTGTTGAACAGGGAACTTCGTTGAGGTGGTCGCATTGGGCAGGGCGGGTAGAGTCGGCAGAATGAAGGCGTTATCAGTCACAGTGGAGGCGATCAGGATCACCTCGTCCAACCCCAAATCAGTATCGCCCGGAAATCCGGGGATGTCTTGCAGGCGCAGCATCAAGCCGAATGCAAAATCCCACTCACCGCCATTGGCATTGCTGGCGAAAAAGAACGCCTCCCCATACTTGCGCGATTTTGCCCGTACTAGGATGCGTCCGGTGCTTAAGCTGAACTCAAACGCGATCTGCTGTAAACCAAAATCAACGCTCGGATGCGGTACAAGGTCATGCGGGACGCCGAACAGATCGGCAAGCCCGAATAGATCGAGGCTGCCGCCGTTGGTGGCGTCCCATTCGCCTTTTATGATGTCGTTCAAGCCGAAATCAAATTCCAGTTTGAAAGTGTTGTTGTCGAGAACCAGATCGGCTTTCAGGACGCCGCTAAAGGTACGCTGATTGGTCGTCGAATCGATTGCGGTGTCAAGGGTAATGCTGGTGTCAACCCGGTCATGTGAGCGCCCACCAAGTTGCAGCGTCGTCGTGCTGCTTCCCTCAAAATGAAATGCGTTCGTTTGCGTGTTGACGCGAATATCCAGCCCGGTTAGCACGATGTCGGGAACTTCGGCGGGCAGTTGAAAATTAAACACGCCTACAAGGTGACTGACGATGTTGGTGAGGTTGACAGTCGTTCCCGGTGTAAGCTGTCCTTCAAACTCCCAACCGGAAGCGTCGTCGGGATGTGTCGCCGTCACACTGAGATCGACTCCGCCGATCCGAAATTGACCGTGTACCGTCGCTTGCGTCAGCTTGCCGCCGCTTTCTGCAACAGAAACATACACGTCTTCGATAAAGAAGCCCGTATTGCCGACATCCCATTCTCCAACGGCGTCAATTTCGAGGCTGAGGCTGTTCGACTGCGATTGATAGCGTAGATCGAAATCGTCCACGTCCATGCGGGGCGCGTTTGCCGTTGACGAGGGCAGAAATGCCGTAAACATCTCTGCTAGATCGATTTTCGTCTTATCTTTCAGATAAATTGCAAAATCGAAAGTTGGGAACGTGGAGTTCGCCACCAGTACGCCGTTCGTGCCAAGTCCAAATTCGCCGCCTAACAACATACGCAAATTCGCCGCGGCGAACGGCGGCGTCATGGTGAAGGTGAGGTAAACCGTATTGATGGTGAACTTCGTCCCATTGGACGACTTATAGACTTCCCACGGCGATGTCGATTGAATGCCGAATTGAATCCTTTGCAGCTTGGGCGTTTGTGTGGGATTGATGTTGAAAGTCAGGTTTTGAAGTTTGACCTGATCTTCAATATTGAAATTTCCCGACGGGAGATAATCGCGGAAGTTGAGGCTTTGCGACAAACCGACTTCGCTGCTTAATGCGGCAATCTCGTCCAACAAAGCGTCAACACCTTGTGTCAGGTTGAGGGAAAATTCCATGTCACCGTCAAGCGTACTAAGCTGCGCTTCAACGGGGATCGTGCGTTTTACCCCATTGGCAGTGAAAGGAAGATTTGCGCTCATCCCGATATAAGGCATCAGGAAATTGGATTTTGTAAAAATATTAATGCCTGTGTGTGCGCCCAATTCAAACGTCAGGTCATCGACTTCCGCGATCCCTAAGTTGATTTGATGACTGACCGGGCTGGTGAGATTTATTCCTGTGACGTGAGTCCCCCCATTCGAGAGCGTGATAGCACCGGACAACGGCTGCGTTGAACGCCCTAACAGGACGCTCAAGCCACCCGTCATCGCCGCCAGATTCAGAACCCCATTAAGCCAGATGCCGTGCAATTGTCCGCCCGTTTCATCATGCGAGTGAAAGGAAAGGGTGAACGGGTTAGCAGAGTCTGTGAGGACAAAGCGCAGATCGTTCAGAAACGTTTTGCCCAGCGACGGAAAGCTGGATAGCAGCATCCAACCGTCTGCGGGCGTGGTCGTCAGTGAGACGCGGGTTTCTCCGGTAGCGGTCAGAAAAGTCACGTTGAGCGATACGGGCAGATTTTTAAAGGGGTCTTCTGCACCAGTGCCGTTCAACGTAAAGGCGGTACTGCTGCCATCGGTTGCTGTGATTTCGTCAGGCGGCTGTGTCACCCCGCCGAGTCGAATTGTGCCTGCCGGGAAATATTCGGCAGCCAGAAGATCAATATCTGCGGACTGGAGCAGACTCAGCGGCAAATTAAGCTGCTGATTTTGGAGGCTCGTCTGCAATGCGGAACGCAGCGCGTCAAGTGTTAGCGGCATGTCATCTCCCCCCATAAATTGTCAAATAATGATGTTTTCAGCCGAGCGTGAATTCAAATGACCCTTGAGTTGCCGTCTCTCGAAGATTTCTCGGCGTTCCTGCTCGATACAGCCGGAAACCCGTTTTTGTGTGCAGCGCGAAATACTGATTATCCAATGCCGAGTAATCATGGAAATCGGGATCGAGAAAATAATACGATGCCACCGCCGGTGGGACTGGATATACGTGGATTGTTGCATCGAGATTCCACGCGTCCAGCATCGCGGTTGCTAGGTTTGCCATCCCTGGCATGGCGTTTGGATCGCGCACCCAGTAGTCAATCGGGTGATCTGCAATGACCGGTTTTCCATTTAAGGCGGTCAGCCATTCGCTAACCCGGTCAAACTTGGGCAAAAAGTGAGAATGTTCTGTGTTTTCGACGCTGATATAGACGACAGATGGGTTCGTGGTCGCCGCAAATATAGTTCCCGACGAGGTTTCACTGCCATGATGCCCGGCTTGAATAAATACCACATTGGTAATTGCGGCGGCATGTGTCAATGCGAGAAACGCTTCCGTCGTCATTGTGGAATCGCCCATGATGAGTCCTTTGTTGGCTCCATGTTCCAGCAAGGTCACAAGGCTGTAGTGGTTTTTTGCTTCCTCACCCGCTGCTCCACCGGGAGGAGGGACATTCCCGGCAATGATCGAAACACTCCAGTTCGTTCCCGATTCAACGCCGTTGAGGATCGTATACTTGTGGTTTGCAATGGCTGTTGCTGGTGATGGCGCTGTGAACTTATCTGTGTAGTCCCACGTAATATACGATTGCGTGGCAGCGTTGATCGTCACTTCGTGGATGAGGCTGGTATTGAAATACTCAGTATAAATGTAGTGATTGATACTGTTGGTGCTATAGTTTGCCAGAGGACCTGCAACGTTTGAGGCAAGGCTGAAATAGATGTTTGGAAGCTTCACTTTGTTGAGCCTACCCGCTCTATAGACTTCGTCGCCTACTTGAACGTCGTTGTCCCACTCAAACCGTCCAAGCACGTTGAAAACTTGACTGTAGTGATCTTTATCGGGATGGGTCAGAATGAGGGCATCAATCTTATTGCCATTGGCTATTGCCCAGTCACGAGCCGACATTTGCGCGACGACCATTCTATCATCGCTAAACCCTGACTTGCTGCCACAATCGACCATGACTAACCTGTCGTCGGGGCATTTGATGAGCGTACAATCTCCCTGCTCCATATCCAAAACACGAACGGTGAACGGCATTCAATCCTCCATGCACAAGTATGCTGTATTCAGTTAAAAGAGGTCATGAATAACAGCACCAGCGTCAGAGTCTGGTGCAGATGAGGGCGGCGTCAATTCGAGGGATACAAGTTCATCTTTACGAATTTTATACTCTTTTTTATGCCGAACATATTTCATTTTGTATATCATTTGTGTATGAATCTAACCTGAGTTTTGGATAGCTTTTTCTCCCCTCAGATTAAATCCTTCTCCCATGTAAATTGACGAGCGAGAAGTTTGTTTTCTCCCCTCCCTGAATTCGGGGAGGGGTCGGGGGTGGGGTCTATCTGAAACTCAGGTGATCTAAGAAAGGGTAGGGGTAGGTTCGACTAAAACGACAGAGTAGATCGTAGAATTCTAAGCACGTTAGGTCATATAGAAATGGATTTTGACGCGCTTAGGGTCTTTTTCAGCAAGTTCTAGCCCATGCCTGAAATCATCTAACGGCAGTTGATGCGAGATAAGCGGTTCTACCTTCACCGTACCGCTTATGATCAAGGCGCTGCTTTCATGAGAAAACACCCCTACCACGCACAATAGCCGCCATCAATGATCAAATCGTTACCCGTCATAAAGTCGGACGCTTCCGACGCGAGGTATACCGCCGCTCCTTGTAGATCGGTGACTTCACCCATGCGATTCATGGGGGTGAGCGCCATCCATTTGGGCAGCACTTCTTTGCCCATAGGCGTTTGCAGCAAATCATCGACGAGTTGTGTGCGCGTATACCCTGCGCTGATGCTGTTCACGCGCAGACCGCGTGGCGCCCATTCTGCGGCTAAACTGCGAGTCAAATGGAGGACGCCCGCTTTAGAAACGTTATAATGAGATTGGTTCTGCGGGGTGTTCGAGATATGCCCGGACATCGACGCCATGTTGATGATTTTGCCGTAGCCAGCAGCCAGCATCACACGGGCTTCGACCTGACAGCACAGAAACACCCCTTTGAGATTGATATTCATCATGCGATCCCAATCCGGCTCGCTGAGGTCTTCCGCTGCCATCCATTGACCAATGCCCGCATTATTCACGGCAATCGTCAATTTACCCCATTGGGCGATCACCGCATCAACCATCGCCTGTACCTGATCAGCGTTAGCGACATCCACCTGAATCGCCAGCGCGTCGATATTTTTGGCGCGTAATTCTTCGACCACCGCGCTTGCTGTGGTCGAAGAAATGTCGGCAACCGCCACTGCCGCGCCTGCTTCTCCTAAGGCATGAGCGTAGGCGCGTCCGATACCTTGTCCGCCGCCTGTAACAAGCGCGACCCGGCTGTCTAAGCGAAATCGTTCCAAAATCGGTCTAGCATTCAATACGGGATCATTTGCCATGAGAGTCTGCTTTCATTGTGATAACACAAGTACAAGTCCTGTTTCTACAGGAAGTCGGTTCAATCGAGGTGAAACACTTCTTTTAATTCAATGAACATTTGGTCGGGCTGTGCGCCTTCAGCAATTTCAAAGAACGGAGACATCATGCTTTGCCAGCGCGTATTGACTTCTTGCTGCGCCATTGCTGCTTGTGCTTCGGCGAGGCTGGTGGGCGTCTCGAAATACCCGAACAACAAACCATCATCGCGCAGGAACAGCGAGTAATTATGCCATCCCGTTGACCGCAAGGCATCGAGCATATCTGCCCATACTGCTTTGTGATGCTGCTTGTATTCCTCTAGGCGATCCGATTTCACTTTGAGAATAAATCCAACACGTTTCATTGCCTATCTCCAATGATGACCAGTGGAATGCATAATAATCGCGCCAATTTCTTAATCTTGTTGCTCTGATAACCGACACCCAACGCGCAGTGATGTGTCGGACATTCTTTTCAGGTGACCCTATTCACCCGTAATCCCTGTCATTTCCACCGACTCAACAAACCATCTTTGTAAAACGAAGTACAGCACCAGCAGCGGCAGAATATTCAAAAACGTGCCGCTCATTTTGACCGCTTCGTTCAGCCGGTCAAAAATGTTGACCGTTCCCGGCGGATACAGGTTTTCGTAAGCCAGCGCGAATCTCGACAACTGCATGGGCAGAGTGGTCACGCCACCGTCAAGGAAAATGACGGTCAGGAAGGTTTCATTCCAGTACCAGACGGTGGAGAAAATGAACGAGACGATATAAGCCGGAAGCGCCGAGGGTATGGCGACACTGAAGAAGATGCGTAGGTCTGAAGCACCGTCCAATCGTGCGGATTCCTCCAGCACTTTGGGGAGCGAGATATAACTCTGATAGAAAATCAGGACGAAAATGGCGCTCCGATACCCTTGTCCCATCACGGCAGGGAGTATGAGCGCCAGCGGGTTACCAAGCAACCCTAAATCTCGATAGGTCAGCATTTGCGGGATGACGGTGTTTTGAGGCGGAATGATGAAGGTAGCAAGGAGGAGCAAAAAGACAAACGGCTTTCCCCAAAAGCGATAGCGTGCCAGTCCGTAACCCACGATGGAAGCAACGAAGGTCTGGAGCAGAGACGGGATGGTGCTGATGAGTACCGACGCTAGGAGCGTGTCGGAATACTCCAACACGCGAAAGGCTTTGTCGTAGTTACCCATATAAAATTCCGTCGGAACCCACTGCACCATCGGGTTGAGTAGGTCGCTGGGGCTTTTGATGCTGGTGATAAACATGAACAGCAGCGGTTGTAGATAAACGAAGCCGATGGCAATCAATAGGGCGTATAAGACAGCGGTGAATATCCATCCCCGATGGGCGCGGCTGCCAAACAAGACACCACGCACACGCTCAATAATGGGTTGTCGGAGGATTTGTTGCATCAGTTCGATCCTCTTTTCGCCCATTGTGTGAGCAATAGATAGACAACTGCCAGAATGATGAGCATCAAGGCGAAATAAATGAACGCCATTGCACTGGCGTAGCCAATCCCTCCCTGAATGTCATAAGTCTGCTCGTAAATGTATCGGATTACCTTGTTTTCGGAGAAATGGGACAGGGTGACGATAGTGTAAATGGCGTTGATCACCGTTGCCGTTGAGAGAGAAGGCAGGATGATTTTCCAGAATATTTCCCAGCCCGAAGCGCCGTCAATAGATGCTGCTTCATATATACTTTTGTCCACTTTTTGCAAACTTGCCAAGTAAATCAGGATTTGTACGCCCGAAAACCATAGGATGAGGATGAACGAGGTGAGCAGGTATTCAACCGGGCTTCGCAATGCACGCGGCAGTTGCTCCAGAAATTCGATAACAGCCGGAATAGTGGAGAAGCCCGGCGCAGATGCAGCACCCTGAGCGGTGAGTTCCTTAATGACCGGTCCGCT
>JBBQRJ010000093.1:0-12985 GCA_038214955.1 Aggregatilineales bacterium
TCGCCACGACGCGATAGACAACACCCATGATCAAGATACGACAGGGGTTATTCAAACGTTCGCCATTTATGGTCACGGGCAAACGAACGGTGTGCGTCAGGCATGGGCGAACAAGCTAGGCGTTGATATTTCTACCGTCACGCCCGCCATGATCATCAACACAACGGTCATACAGGGGGAAGTGATTATGCTGGCAGGTGACACCGGAATCAGCGCCTACAACCATTTGCACATGCACGTCCTCAACGGACCTAACGGCAACAATAACCAGACGCTCCCGTTTGTTTACCGTGATGGCGGACGCTGCAAATCACTCGATTACTACTCATCGCAGAATGTGAGGACACCGTAATGAGGGTTCTACATGCGCTCATGCGTTTTCTTGCGGCAGCCGCGTCTGGAGTCAGGAATAACAATGGTACTTGATGCGGTCACAAGTTTTCTGGGCTTAGGGGCAAGCGCCCCTCCATCGGTACGCCGCCCCGTGTTCGAGATCACATTTGGGGGTGATGCGGACGCTTGGCGCGAACGGGTCACATCGATCAGCGTGGTCGCGGGTTTGTTCCCGTCCATGAATGCCGCCGATGTCATTTTCGACTCGCAGGGAGCGCCAGACATCGCGCTTGCCGACGTGGGCGAAATCAAACTTGGCTACGAGGACAGCGAATCAACGCTCGTATTTACAGGTCAAATCCTCAGCCTATCGCGCACTTTAGATCGTTCTGTGCGCCTTACCGCCGTAGACGGCGGATCAGCCCTCGCCTACACCCGCCAAATGGGTAGTTATGAGCAGCAAACCGCCGGAGACATCGTAAAAAACCTTGCCGGAACTGTAAGTCTGCAAACCGACGTGATTGAAGACGGCGCGGATTTCCCCTATTACGTCGTAGACAACGGGCGCAGTTTTCATCAACATGTGGCGGCATTGGGGCGCAAGAGCGGCTATATCGCTTATGTGTCCCCTGAAGGCAAGCTGAATTTTAAGCCGTTCGTAGCGGGTCAAGCCGTGCAAACGTTCGCCTATGCGACGGATATTCTCGCCTTGCGCGTGACCGAATCCGTGCCGCTGTTTACCCAGATCACCGTACAGGGCGAAGGCGCGGCGGGTAGCGAGGGCAGCGAGGCATGGCATTGGCTGATGCAGAGTCAGGCGGCTGTCAAAGGCGTTGCAGGGTCAGGCAGCCCCATCAGCGAACGTCTTGATCCCTCCCTTCGCAGCAGCGACGCCGCCACCGGCGCGGCGAACGGACGCATAGAAGCGGTGAACTGGATGAAGATCGCCGGAGAACTGCACGTTCCCGGTGCGCCCGCCGCCTTTCCGGGCAGCGCCATTGCCATCACCGGAGCGCCGGATGATGCGCTTAACGGTCAATGTTTGGTGCGTTGGGTCAAGCACACTTATTCCAAGCGCATGGGTTTCATCAGTCATATTGGTTTTAGCAAAGTCGGTGATGCGGCGGGCGGCGCGGGTGGCTTGCTGGAAACGTTGGGGAGTCTCTTGTGACGACGCTTAATCTCTACGAGACGATTCAGCGCATCGTACAGGACGAACTGACTCGCGTCCGCTTTTCAGAATTGGCGCTTGTGCAGGAACAGCACCCGCACGCGGGCGAGTCCGATAAGGATAACTATTCCTGTACCGTGCAGCTTCGCAATTCGGGGATCGTCCTCAGTCATGTGCCTGTCGCAACTGCACGACTGGGCAGCGTCGCTATTCCTGCCGTTGGTGATCTGGTGCTGGTGCAATTTCTCAACGGCGACATCAACGCGCCTGTGATCGTCGGCAGCCTGTATAACGATCAAGCCCGCCCGCCCGTCAGCGAGGACGGTCAGGCGATTATGCATTTGCCGTTAGGGGCAGGGGATAGCGACGCCGTTCACCTTGAATTGCACAGCCGTGATAAGCGCGAAATCGTGATCAAGTTGGGGAGCGGCTTCACGCTTAATCTACGGGACGACGACCCCGCTCTGGAATTGGACGTTGACGGCAAAGCCAGCATCCAGATTGACCGCGACGGAGCGATCACCATCAAGACCAACGGCGATCTGAAAATCGAAGGTAACGCCATAGAGATCAAGGCGTCAGGCGACCTCACACTAAAAGGCGCAACCGTAAACATCAACTAGATCATTTTACGCCCCTCGCCATTTTCGGAGAGGGGCATTAGGAGTTTTTCATGGGACAACCAGCGGCGAAGCAAGGCGATCAGGTGATCGCCACCGATACGCACATCATCATGATACCGTCTCCCGGTGGACCTGTGCCGACTCCGCTGCCGCACCCCTTCACGGGCAAACTTGACGGCGGACTAAGCAGCGATGTCAAAATCGAAGGCAAAGCGGCGGCGACTCAAGGCAGCACAGCGACCAATACGCCGTCGCATGTGCCGCAAGGGGGATCGTTTCAGAAGCCGCCGTCCAACAAGGCAACTATTCAACTTGGCAGTGTAACGGTCAAGATCAACGGTAAGCCCGCCGCCCGTAACGGTGATAAGGCGCTCACCTGCAACGACCCCGCCGATCTGCCCATCGGCAGTGTGATTGCTGTCGGCACAGTGTTCATTGGAGGTTAAATGGCAGCACGTAATTTACTGACCGATATTCGTCTCAGCCTTTCCCGTAATGAACTGCGCCCCGTCTACAGCGTGGCGACTGAACGACGGCGCATCACCAATACGTCGTTTCAAATCGAAGATATGCAGACGATCAGCGGGCGCGATAACTTGGGTCAGGCGATCATTATTCGCCTGTTGACGCCTCGCGGCGAACTGGCTGCGCTGGCGCATCCCGATTACGGCTCACGCTTACACGAACTCGTAGGGCGGCAGAATACCGAAACCTCGCGCAATCTGGCGAAGCTCTACATGCTCGAAAGCCTCAAGAATGAGCCGCGTATCGCTGAAGTGGTTGAAGTGAGAGTTACCCCCACGCCCGGTACACGCGACATGATCAACGTGTTTTTGCGCGTAAAGCCCGTCGGTGATGCCGAAATCGTCACCATTGGAACGTTTACGCTGGAGTTAGGCATATGACCGTATCGCGTAGTGTTGCCATTTTAGCGGGTTCTTTGAGGCTGGATGATAGGCACATTGTATCGCGTAGTGTGGCGATCCTAGTTGGTTCTTTTACGCTGGAGTTAGGTATATGACTTTCAGACGGCGAACCTTTCCCGAAGTGTTAGATAATCTTTTGACTGCCATCACAGGCGGCGTATCGGCGGAGTCTCATCCGTTCCCGCCACCAACGCCGGGTGATGTGCATAATTTGCAGCAGCCGCCCGTCGGAGACATCATCTCGGTGTACGGCAGTCGTGATAGTCAGCCCCATTTATTTCGCAAGAACACAGATTACAAACTCGGTGTAGATAAGCGCACGCTCCAATGGCAGGAGGGCGCGGAACTGCCCGACCCCGGCACGCTGATTCTCGTCAATTATTACCCCGCCTCGATTGCGCCCGTCGTGACCGATCTCTATGTGGGCAGCGTCGTTCGCACCCTTGCGGAGTCAGTGGCGCTCGAAATGGCGCGGCTCTACGCTCAGTTAGAGGTTGTGTATCAATCGGGTTTCATTGATACCGCGACGGGGCGTTCGCTCGATAACGTCGTCTCGCTGCTTGGGGTCGAACGGGTAGCCGGGGGTCGTCCCGCCGGGGAAGTCGAGTTTACGCGCTCACCGAACGCCGCTGGCACGATCACTATTCCCGCCGGAACGCGCATCATTACGGCAGACGGCGAAGTGGAATACGCGACTACCGAAACCCTGACTCTGCCCACCGGACAAAACACAATCCGCGTGGTTGCCCGCGATCTCGAAATCAACGAGCCGCTGCCCGCCGATTCGCTCACCGTGTTACCGATTCCCATTGCCGGAATCGTCCGTGTGACTAACCCCGCGCCCACCCGCATTGATGTGCAGGACGAGACCGACGGTGAACTGCGTACCCGCGCTAAAAACTTCTTGCATGGCAGCGAACGTGCCACACTGGGCGCAATCAAGAACGCGATCACGCGGCAGGGTGTCACCGCCGAAGTGACCGAAGACCCCACCACCCCCGGCGTGATCGACATCACTTTGCACGCCGAAACCCTCTCGCCCGAACTGGATCGCCGCATCAAACAGGCGATTCAGGATTCCAAACCCGCCGGCGTGATCGTTCGTCAGCCTACCGTGCAAGCCCCCACAAAGGTTGATCTCGAACTTCGCTTGATCACCGCGCCGGGACAGCTAGAAACCGATCTCCGTGCGGCGCAGCGTGCCGTTCAAACCAAAGTTGCCGATTATTTCGCTCGTCTGCCTACGGGTGATGCGGGCAGCATCAATAAGTTGGTTGGCATGATTCTCGCCACCCCCGGCGTTGACGATGTGCGCGTCTTAAGCGCAAAAGTTGGCGCAAACAGCGTACTCAATGTCGCGGCGGGAACGCTGGACATTGCCGGAACGCCTACCGTGTTGGGCGATCTTCGTATTTCTGACCCCAACCTGCCGACTCTGCTCACCGTGACGATTGCGTTCCCCGACGATCAGCCGCCGCCTGACCGCGCCGCGATTCAATCCGCGCTCTCGAACGGGTTAGCCGCTCTGAACGCGCTCAATGCCAGCGAAACCACTTCAGCCGATGCCCGCCTGATCAGCTTCCCCAAACTGCTGCATCTCACCCCATTACCGGGAAAACCCGCCGCCTCGCTGGATACATTTGATCCCAACACCGCGCCCACTGCCGCGCCGCCCTACGAAATCACGTATGCGTTCGTGCTAGAAAGCGGCTTAACTGTGCTGCTGACCGGATCAGAAACTTATACGCTCACACCCTTTGAACGGTTGGCATTGGGCAGCATCGAGCTTGCGCTGGAGCCTGTCGTATGAGTCCTGTTTTTGATAACTTGCGAAACAATCTGCCTAGCCTGTATCGTCCCGAAGACGATGACACCAGCGGCGAAGCCCTGCCCATCAACGCGGCGACGATCTTAGACATCAACGGAGTCGCGCCCGCGTCGGGAATCCTCACTGCACCCGAACGGGGATTCGCGGTGCTGGCGACGTTTCCCGCGCCCATCAACGTGCAGCGCGTGCGTTTGCGCCCCGGTAATGTCGGCGGATCGAACCTGTTTCTGGAGTTCTATCGCCTGAGCGCCAGCGGACGACCTTTCAGCCGCCCCACTGTCGTGGCGTCCATCAAAGAGAATGTCGCTGTGCTGCCGTCGCCGTTCATCGCCCGCGTGTTTTCCATGCGCCTCAAGCGACCCGGTTTGCTCGGCATGTTCTTAAAGTCCGTCGCTAACTTGATCGATGACGGCGACATTGACGCGACGACTGTCCTGCAATCACACTGGTTCGACTATGCTGATTCAGCGTTGTATCACCCCTACGCGGCGCGATTTCGCCAGCTTTCCGAACCGCCGATCCCCACACCGCACCCGCGTGATCCGTCGCTGCTCACCTTCCCGCACATCCATGATCTAGCGTGGTTGGCGTCTCTATTGGCGCTTCCACCCTGGCAAAACCCGCCTGAACTGCGCGAAATGGTGGAGGCGTACCGCACGCGCATCGCCCGCACGGTGGCGCTGTACCAGAACGGCTTAGGCACGCTCGAAGCCTTGCGCGATATGATCGAGACTCAGCTTCCCCCTGCGCTCCCTATGGTGGGCGAAGCAGAGACGCCCGAAGAACGTTCGATCCGTTTGGAGACGGAAGATCGCGCCTTCTTCCTAGAACCGTTTGCGCCGCTCGTCCGTCAGGCGATCACAATGCCGGGTGCGCCCGTTGATAGGGTAGGCGCGTTGATGCGTTGGACACTTACCAACGACGGCTTATCGCCCGCCGCGCCGACGGTTTACATCGAAGGCGTTGAGCCTGTCGCAGATAAGATCGACGCGACGGTCAACCCCATTATTGAACTCTACCGATACGGCAGTTTATTCCCCCGTGTCGGTTTAGCCTACAACGGGACAATCAATGCCGGTGAAACATTACGCTTACGCCCCCTCTATAACGCATGGTTAGGCACAGACTTGCGCTTGCTTCGCGCCGATTCGGAGTCTAATCCGACTGCCCCCGGTAGTTGGGCGACACTGGAAGGCATTCCGGCAGATCGCAACGTCGTCGCAATCACACAGACCCGCGATCTCGCGCTGTGGGTTGCGCTCACTTTAGGCGATCCCCTACATGCGGAGTTGTGGCGTTTTGACGGCACTACATGGACGGAAGCCGTCCCCGATATGGAAGAAGTTTTTTGCTTGCTCGAAGACGGCGACTCGCTTTTGATCGGCACAACCGACGGCGTGAAACGTCTTGATCTTTATACAGGTGCGTTCCCGCTCGAAAACGTAGGGGAGCAGGGAAACCCCGTCTACGCCATTCACCGCGCCGCTGATGGCGTGCTGTGGGTTGGGGCGGAAGATGGCGCTCGTCCCTTTGGTGAATCGCCTACTCCCCTGCAAGGCACGCCCATTTATGCCATCGCGCACGAACCGGATGGAACGCTCTATTTCGGTGGGGAGCTAGGCATGTTCCTGTTTCAACCGGGCTTAGAGGCTTGGTACGTCTATCGCGGTGAAGGGGGCAGCGAAACCGAGCGTGATTGGCAGCCTTTCACCGGAACATTGCCCACCGATGTATTTTTGCCGCCTGTCCGCTGCATTTTCCCCGCGCCCGATGCGTCGCTCTGGTTGGGGACAGATCGTGGTTTTGCGCGTTACGTCGCTCACGCTTCTGGACTCACCTATACCACGCTCCTCGAAGCCTTTCCCGACCTTGCCGACGGGCGCGTGTTCTTCATCACCGCTGATGATCGCGGCTTGATCTGGTTCGGCACGACTCGCGGCGTGTTTCGTTATGACGGGCGCGACCTATGGCATTACGAATCGGAGGTGTGGCGCAAATTGGGCAGGGCGGACTCGCTCTACGGGGATCGCATGAGCGCAGAGGATCGCGGTGCATGGCGCTTCCAGCGGGCAACCAATTTATGGCAGCGGCTCAACCCTCGCAGCGGATTCCAGAACTTTAACGAACCATTACGCACGACCAATGAATCGGCGGCGCGTGCAGTCGCGTGGACGAATGGCATCATCGGGGAAATCGGCACATGGGACGGCGATACCTTTACCCCGACAGCGCCCATTGATCCTGCCTTGTTGCGCGTCCGTTTCAAACCAACCGAACTCACCATTCAGGACGGCGGCATTCCCGGCATTCCACGTTTGCCCGTTGGCGTTTCGACATGGCGCTATCTCTCGCTCGAACCAGAAATCGTCGAACCGCCGCGCACGCTTCCCGCGTGGACAATTGAAGGCAGACTCATTCCGCCGCCGGAAGATCGACTCGCGCCGCCGCCCGGACGGTTTGATCAACCTGTGCCAGCGCCGCCCTCGATTTACGATGATTCGGTCTATGCGTTCAATCCTTCGGCGCGTGTGTGGTTCGACTGGAACGCGCCGCGCCCATTGGCAATTTTAGCGCGGCTCAAGCGGCGCACGCCCGACGAAACCATTGACCCCGCCATTTTGGATCGCGTCCGGCAGGGAGTCGAACAGGTGCGTCCGGCAGGGGTGCGCGTCGTGTTAGCGGTTGAAGATGAACTCATATGATCAGTTAGTTTGTCTCTAGGTGTTGCTCTTCTCCCCCTCTCCATTTGGAGAGGGGGTTGGGGGGTGAGGTTGCTAAATGAGATAGTAGGAGGTTCGTAGAATGTTCCCTCTTTTTGATACCATTGGCGGCAAAACTCCCGGCGAGTTGATCCGCTCGAACGACTGGAACACGCTGGTACAGGCGGTTGACGGGCTGAATCAAACCGTCACTGATGGCTTTTCAACCGTAAATAACCGTCTGGATGACCTTACAGCGCGGGTCGAAACGGTGGAGACAACCTTAACCGCCTTCCAATCGCGCATCGACTCGCTGTTGAGCCAGTATTACCGCATCAGCTTGCAAACCACGCAGTCTACTTATGCGCTCGGTGATCGTGCCGAGCTTCTCGCCACCGTCACCGATGTATTTGGCGATCCTGTTCAGTTCACGAACGCCACTCGCCCCTGGATCGATTTCGTCTCGACATGGGGACAGTTCCGCGTGGTGGGCGGCTTTGAGACTCGCGGCGGCGTCGGTCAGCGATCCGCTTCTGTGCGCGTCAACACACAGGGCATCGCACGGGTAGAACTGCGGGCAGATCACATTGATGATGGCGATGAAGACGACGATGATGAGGTGTTCGCCACACTCAATACCATCGTCGCTAACAACCAGACCGTCTCGCAGCTCATCACCCAATCCGCCAGTCCGGTTGGGGCGCAGGCGGCGTACAGCGTCATGACAGCACAGTACAACGCCAGCCCCGGCTATCGTCAGTACGTCGACAAATCGTACAATCACAACCACTGGAGTAAAGCGGTAGGGAGTGTAGACAGGATTGTCGCGGGCAACTGGGACGAATATCGTTCGACGGTGCTGGCGTTCGTCAAGAATGACAGCGACGCGCAAACGCCCGATCCGGGTCGCGGATTCGCCTCTACGCAAATCACTTTCCGTGATTGGGTGAGAGGCTGGAGCGTCCTTGATTACCTTGATTTTGACGACAACGACCCGGAAATTCTCGATTTGGGAAATCGTTTTGACGACCTTGTAGCACAGCCCGGTTTGTTCGACTTTGACCGGGTGAAAGACATTGTGCGCGAAAAAGTACGACCCGACGGCTATTTCTCCCGCGCCCGTGATTATCAGGTGGTGGATAAAGCCTTTGAGCGGGTGAACCCCCGTGAAAATGCGCGTGTCATCGAAACCATACGCGGCGGCTTAGTCTTAGAGCAAAACGCGGTTCTGTCGCAGGGTGGGCTGACTGGCACGCGGGCGCAGGGATCATTTGCTTCACTCACCAACGGAGTCGCCCTGTCAAGTCAGGCGGTTGGGGCGCTCTCCGATGAAGTGGGCGGCATCCAGCGCAATTTAGCGCAAACAGGCGAAGCAGTTTCGCAAATTGGCGGGCGGGTGCAGGTGCAAACCGGTCAGCTTGACGCGCTGTTCTCCGAAAGTGGCGCGATCAACATTTTGCAGCGTGATGTCGATACCGTCAAAGGCAGCGTCAGCCGCTTCCTCGACTTCAACCCGTCGGAAGTCCTCGAAAAAGCCGAACTGCTGCGCGATACCAACGTACAGTTGATGGAGCGTGTATTCGAGGTGATCAATCGCCGTGATGGATAGCATTTTCGTGCATAGGGTTTGTTGTTCGAGGCTGCGTGATGTGGCGTAAGGGAGTAGGGCAATGACGCTTGAGCAGGAAGTACAGGCGTTACGTGAAAGGGTCGAGCAGCTTACGGGTGTAATCAATGCACAGCGCCGCGTGTCACTGTCTGCACTCCCGTCGGGCATGTTCTTGGGGCAGCCCGTCACGGTGATCGTACAGGTGACAGATGGGCGCGGCGTGACCATTCCCGACGCGCCGATCACGCTGGTCTTGACGTGGGGGCGCTTGCGTTCCATCACCCCCGGCGGCGTGCTGGTCGGTGAGACGCTGGCACTTCGCACGGGCGCAGATGGAACAGTCCGGGTAGTGCTGCTGCCGCCGCTTGTGAAAGACCTCTATGATAACGAACAGTCGGCGCTGCAATCTTCGATCAGGTTGCTAAACCCTGATGCGCGTACCCCCGATGAGATGCAAAAAGAACTGGCAGAACTCGTCCGCCAATATCGTTGGGAAGCAAACATTGATTTGCGACAGGCGGTAGACGCCTATTTTCGCCAGTTCTACGATGCCGAATACGAGCCGCGCTATGATGTCATGTCGTCATGGGGTTACGTCGAATCCACATTGATCGCTTATGTCGCGGGTGCAGACGGCACGCAAACGCAGGGCAGCGCCGTCATGACCTTCAGTTTTAAAAATTGGCTGCCCGCGTGGTTGGAGAGTTATGCCCGTTTTTCGCGGGAGACGAACCCCCTACGTCGTCAGTTGAGAGACGCCATCCGTTACGCACAAGACGCGCCGCTGTTGCGAAATATCCTCTACGCACGTACCCGCGATTATGTGAACGCCGAACGCGGACGGGTTGGCGAGTTTGTCAGTCGCAAGGTCGCAGATACCGCCGTGAAAGAGTTTGTCAACACGCGCTTGGGTAAACTCCCCCTCGAAACACGGGTCGGGTTGCTCCCCTCAGCCGATACCGCCTCTCAGACCATACGCACATCCGGCGCGAACATCCTTTCCGCTGTCAGCAAAACAGAAGTCAAACTGGAGCGTGAAATCACGACTGCGCCACGCATCCTTGATCCGAAGTTTGGCGGCTTACTAGATCGAGTGACCGGAATCGAGAGCCTACTTGCCACCAAAGTCGATCAAACCGCGCTTGATGATCGGTTTAGCGGTCTAGCCGATTCGATGACCTCCCGTTTTGATGAACTTGCCGCATCAACAGATCGTCAGATCAATCAAGGCTTGGATCAACGGTTTGATCAGCAATTGGATCAACGGCTGGATCGGCGCTTAGAGGAGCGGTTAGGAAACGTGCAGCAGTTAGTGAATGAGTTGATTCAGAATCGTGTCAGCCGTGAAATGTTCCCCGAATTTGAACGCCAGTTGACGCGCCAGTTCGAGCGCACACTCAACACGCGCATCGCAGAATTGGAAATCCGTTTCAGGGATCGCATGACAGCCGTGCAAGATGACTTCACCTCGCGTTTTTCGGGTCTTTCAACCGATCTCAACACGCGCTTTACGGGGTTAGAAACAAATGTCGCCACTCAAGTTAGAGGGCTGGAAAGCACAGTCGGCACACGCATCAACGGACTAGAAACTACCGTTGGCACACGTATCGCCGGGCTAGAAACCACTATCGGAACACGTTTTACAGGGTTAGAAACGAATGTCCGCACCATAGAAGGTAAAACCAACCGGATCGATACATCGGTCAGCACGTTAGAAGGGAGTGTCCGTTCCATTCGTACAGACCTTCGAGGACGCAACCCGTGATCACGCTGACGACCACTCCCGGCGGATCACCTGCTGGCACACAGTTCGACCTGCACGATCTTGGCGCTGCACCCCCGCTGCGCTTCTTCCGCAAGGCGCTCTATCTGCGCCTTAATGGTGATGCAACCAAACTTACATTTAATCCGGCTTTGACCACGTTTAAGGCACAATTTCAGCCGCAAACCTACAACGCCCTAAATCAATCCAATAATGCGTTGCGCGGAAAAATCACCAAACTGGGCAATTATTACGTGATCGAACTTAACGCGCCGCGCTCGTTGAGCTATGTTCGGGTCAACAACCCGCCGCATTATATCAACGCCTACCGCATGGATGGCGATGCGCTGTCAGAAGAACCGACGCTCGAATTTGCCTACGGAGTCCCCTCTAATCTGGTGGCAAGCAGCGGGATCGCTGTGGGGAACGTCGCCGTGATGAAAACGATGAGCCTTAATTCCTCAATCTCGATGGAGGGTATTTCCTCTGGCGGGGTTGGAATCGACATCGGGATAGATATTGCCGCTATTGCTATGCTTAAGCGTGCGCCGCTTTCCGCCGGGCAATTTGTCGATCAACGGTTTGCTTTGCGGTTTCTCACGAATAACGCCATTGTTCAGCCTGCCATAAATGCGATCACCGAAGTGGCGGTGCGAAGCCTCCCGACAGGCGTTCGTTTGGGTATTGCCCCCGCTAACCAGCTTGACCAAGCTGTGTTCTTTTGGACGCAAGCGGGCGAAAGCCAATCGACAGTCAGCGCCAACGTAGGCGATCAATTGGCAGACGCGCTCAACGCTCATTTGAGCCGCTTCACGACCCCCGGCGTGATAGATATTGCGCTGGTGATCGAGTCGGATGCTGAATGCGGGTTTTCGCTTCAGCAGGTGAGTTTACGTCCGCTCAACATCGTAGATACGTTTGCCAGCAATGAGCCGAAACAGGTTTTGCGCTTCGAGTCGGGACGCGAACAA
Source organism: Aggregatilineales bacterium (assembly GCA_038214955.1). GTDB lineage: Bacteria > Chloroflexota > Anaerolineae > Aggregatilineales > Phototrophicaceae > Flexifilum. The sequence goes on from JBBQRJ010000093.1 coordinate 11,923, forward strand.
ACGGCTTTCGTCACGCTTCCACGCGCCGCCAACGTGATCACCGCTCAGGTGATCGCTGTTGAAAGTTTGCGCGGGGATCGTGTAAACCAGAGTAACAGCAGCACAGGATCAGCGGCACGCGGCGCACATATCGGCGCGGGTCGCGCTGCTGCCCAGCAGATCATGCCGACAGAAGCGATCTCCATCAGCGGCGTTGGCTTACTGCTCAACCCATTGGTGAGCAAAACCGCGCTCTCTGTCGAACTTCAAGAAGATTGGCAGGGATCGCCGTCCGGTAAAGTGTTGGCATCTGGAACATTGATGTTTTCGCGCACGGGAAGCACGGCGCTTGATGTCGTCTACTTCGCTCAACCTGTGATTCTCTCCACGCTTCCCTGTTGGATTGTCGTGCGGGCGACTGCCGGACAAGCCGTATGGATCGCACAAAGCGGATCAGGTCTCAGCGTGTTTGATCAAGCGAATGGCACACTGTCGCGCCATAGCTCACTTGACGGCTTAGGTGCAGTTTATCAGTGGCTCACCCGAAGTGGCGCGAACGAAACCTCGGCGGCGGGGTTGCGAATTGGCGCACAAACGCTCGTCGGTGTCGTTCAGGAAGACCAGAGCAAACGCTATGACCTTGCAACTGCACTCAACGTCTATTTAAGCACCCTCCCCGCGACTCCCCTGTTGGTCGATGTGCCATTGGTCTACACCTCTGATGTCACCGGTTTGGTGACGCTCAATAACCTGTACATCGAATATGAGGTTTCGTAGAGGGGCTTATTTTCGGGGGGTGGGGCAGAATGATCTTTTACGCCATAACCGTAAGAATCTCCGCCCCACCTTCGGACATCACCGCGACAGTCTGCTCAACATGAGCAGAGAGGCTTCCATCCTCGCTGATCGCCGTCCACCCTTGACGCTTGTTTCGCCCATTCCCCGCGCATACAATCGGCTCAATGGCGAGAGTCATCCCCGCTTGGAGAATCATCTCGCTTGTCATGGTGATCAATGGCGCTTCATGCAGTCGCTTGCCGATGCCATGCCCGCCAAACCCTTCCGCCAGCGTGAACCCGTCTGC
>JBBQRJ010000094.1:0-12849 GCA_038214955.1 Aggregatilineales bacterium
AAAGGTTCTCACCGGTTTTCACGCCACAACCATTGGCACTCTCTCGATCTAGTGATCCCAAATGGCAACTTTCTGGGGGGTTTATCAGCTTGCTTCACAGTAGATTCAAAAGATGAAGCACCTTAGCGTGCGTTTTCTGCCCTTTGCTATGAAATGACCTTATTGAGAAAAATGTACTGCGGTGACAGTGTAATAAATTACATTAGCTCTTAGTGTAATTAATTTTCAGAAGAGTAAGCACAAAGATTGCGAGTTGTTGGCGACAACAAGAGTTCCCAACACAGGGTTACATAGGTTTCCCGTTCCCGTGCTAGAATCGAATATGCAAGAAACCGGATATTCATGTACGTCAGGTGTGCAAGTGACGGAAGAAATTTGGGTCACGATTGCAGAAGCGGCGGAGATCACAGGCTATATACTATCCATACACCGTTGAAAACCGTTTTCAAGATTAGGCAATAACAGGTTTTAAGTTTGCCAAGAAGTGTTCATGAGGATATGTATTCAAAGCAGATGAGGCGCAAATCTTCTCGCTTGAGCCGTTTCTTGTGGCTATCGATTGGAAATTCCTCGGAACGACTCCCCTGCTGCTGATGGAGATTACTTACCAGCTCAACCAACTCCCGAAGATTGCCCGAACTCGTGTAGGTTTGAACCGCTTTCCGCAAGCCTAGCACCGATGCGCCAACAAGGGGTTGTTTCAAGAATTTACGCAGTTCTCGAAGTTGTTTGCGATCAAACTCTGGGCTGTTGAGGTGATCTTGTAGAATCTGCGAGACAACATTCTGTTCCTCAGCGATAGGTTTAGCAACGATGGCAGCAGCTTCCTGCTGTTCGACATCGGCAAGAATGCTCTGGATGATGCGTTCCTGCACGTCAAAAACATTAACCTCACGGTAAGGCGGCGGGAAACGGGGAGTTTCGGGTCCACACGCAATGATTTGCATGATCTGGTAGCGGTTATCAATGATCTTGTTTTGGGCATTGTCGTAGTAGCGCCAGAAATGAATCCTCCCCTGCTCTGGGTGAGGCGCTGTGAAGTAAAAGAACATACCTCTCGCGTCTCGGCGCTCTAACCCGGAATGAATTCCGTCATCAAGATCAGTCAACCAACGATTAGCCTCTGTAGCAAGCACCTTCTGAAGCTCCGCCAGTAGAACTTCACTGCTGGCAAGTTCAAGAAAGGATTCCTGCTCGTCAATTACGGAATTATCTTCGTCAGCGATACGCTTCAACGTATTGAAATCACGCGGCGTGACCACTTCGCCTAGAACACTCGCATCGAGAAAGCCCGTCTGGTTAATCATGTCGATCTTTGAGGTTAGGCTTTTGACCAAGCCCAGCAGCACTTCTAAAGCGCGATCCGGGAACATGTTGTAAATCGTCAACACATCGAAAACTGAGCCGAGACGATCTATACGTCCAGCACGCTGAACCATGCGGGTTGGATTCCAGTGCAAGTCATAGTTGATCAGATAGCCGCAATCTTGCAGGTTTTGACCTTCCGAAAGTACATCTGTCGCAATCAAAATGTCAATTTCCTGCGTTGTGCCTCGAATTTGAGGCTGACCGCTGGCGATAGGCGCGAAATTCTCAACAATGCGCGTGCGATCTGCCGGTTTGACGTTGCTGTCGATCCGGCGAATGTTCGGATCACCCATTTCACGCAGCCAATCAGCATCATGCTCGTCGGTCAAGCCGCGATAGAGATAGCGAGCCGTGTCTTTGTAGTAGGTGAAAATTAAGACCTTCTCGCCTTTCAAGTCAGTTTGTAGGAACTGCTTGAGGCGTTGCAGTTTAGCGTCGTTCAGCACATTGATGTTCTTGATGTCGTGCCAGATGTCCGTCAGCGCGTCGATGTCTTCCGTCAGGGAGCGATGCAGCGCACGACGATCATATTTTGAGGGGTCGAGGCGTGGCAGTGCCTCAATCTGTGCGCGGGCTTCCGCGATCTCGTCAATATCTGAGGCACGAGATGCGGGCGATGTATCCTCGCTGTCCGCGTCGTCTTCTTCGAGCAAACGCATTGCATTCTGGAATGAGGCGGCATCGAGAATGATATTGTCCTGCAAATACTCGTCAAAGGTCTTGACGAACTCCAAGCCCCGCCGAATCGAGATGCGAAACGCATCAATGCTCGACTCCAACCGCTTGAGGAAGCGGCTCTTGAAGATGCCGACCAGCGCGACCTGTCGCCCCAGTTCCCAATCATCCGGTTTTTCGCTTAGCTTATAGGACTCTAGGTTGTAATGCGCGAGATTGAGCGCTTCAATCCGCCGGACAATCTGCTGATAGAACCCCTCGTAAGCCGCTTCGAGATTGTACTCGACAGTGCGAAGTTGACGTTTAGGCCATGTGACCTTCTTCCCGCGAATCGTCGCTTCCGGGTAAGCGCGTTGGATGAACTGGCGAGTGCGTCGGATAACCACTTCTTCGAGCAGGTTGAAAATGCGGACGCTCCCCATTTCAACCGACTCGCGCCGCGCTGCGAGGAAATACTTGTACAGGTCGCCAATGCCAGCAGATGCAAAGTACGTGCGATCATTCCCCGTGAACAAATTGATCTGGTTGTAGAGGTCAAAGATGTTGTTGTTGATCGGTGTCGCCGTCAGGAGGATGAGTTTCTTGCGCCCCCCGTCGCGCCCGCGCCGACCATTCGCTGCGAGGATATTTTCGAGTTGGAAATAACGTTTTGCCCGCTTATTGCGGAAGTTATGCGCTTCATCGACCAGAATCACATCGACATCGGCATAATCTCGAATATCAAGATCATCCTGCCCTAGCCGCTCTTGCGTGACCACATACGCCGAAATGGATGCCGAGCGCAGTTCTTCTTCCCACAAGCGTTTGAGCGACGCAGGGCAAATCACCAGCGCCTTTTGCCGCTGATGATAGGCGTAGTCTTCGAGCAGTTTCTTGCCGATCCACGTCTTGCCCAAGCCTACCGAGTCCGCGACGATTACGCCATCGTATCGCGCCAATATGCGACGGGCTTTCTTGACCGCATCTTCCTGAAACTCTGCCAGTTCCACCGCTGAGCGGGTAGAAGGCAAGCTGAAATCGGAATCCAGATCATCCTTGAAATACTCGTACAGCGCCTTCATGTAGATTTCGTAAGGCGTATACTCGCGCCCGCCAAACTTGGAATTTTCGAGCAGTTCAATAAACGAGTCTTTGTAATCGACTGCCAGCCGCCACTGCGTGTCATACCACTGCGACAAATCCATGATCGCCCGTGCGCCGACTTCACTTTTGAGCAGTCGTTGATTCTCCGGCGTGATCGTCGTATTCAGTTGAGCATTCGCGTGATGATTGACATGACCGCGTGCTTCGGGGTCAGCGATTTCATCCTCATCGAGCAGGGTTTTATGGACGAGATTGAGTTCCCGATTCGTGAGCAGACCCGGCGCGGTGAAATTGCTGCTGCCGACGATCCCCACCAACGGGTTGAGATAATCAAACAGGGTTTGTTGATTCCGACGCCCGCCGTAAAACAGATAGCACTTGGCATGAAGAAAGCTGCGCCGCCCGCTTTCTGACGGGTCATGACCGAGATACAAGCGCAGTTCAACATCCTCGCGCCGCAAAAAGCGGACAAGTTCCTCGACAAGCAGCATAGTCGCTTCGTTGAGCGGTTCTGAATTGAGTTCGTGACGCAGAAATGCCCGCGAGTCCGGCTGCAAGCCGATGTCATCTGCGCCTTGCGGTTTATCCCCTAGCAGCAAGCGGAAATGGCGTACCGTTGGCAGGGTGTGACGGAGTTGCTGATACCCGCGAATGCTGAAATAGGCAGTCGCAATATCCACTTGCTGCCCGCTTTGACGTTGCAGTAGATAATTCAGCACATCAGCGAGGCGCGTGTCTAGGTTGTCGATGACATAAGGTATCCGCATGTTGAGGGTGTCACTCCGGGGAATTAGGCATAAGGCTGGACGGCAAGCGATCCGATCATCGGCGTCATATCTTTGAGGTTATGCGTGTACAGCGGCACTTGCAGTCGATACGCTACCGCCGCAATCTGACAATCATCCTTGCCGATGTGATGACTGAATTGAAGCTGCTCTAGTCGCTGCATTGCCCATTGTGGGTCAGCATCAGTGAGATACAGCAGTTCAAATTGATCGAGGATGTTTTTCGCCCACGTTTGATTGGCTTTGCTAGTCGTGCCGCGCATGACTTCCATCCATGTCGTTGAAGTTACGCTGTAAGTCTGGGTATTCCTGAACCAAACCAGCGCGGGCTGATAACGCCGCAGCACATGAATCACGACGGTAGTATCCAGTACTGCATACGTCAAGCTTCACCATTCCAATACGGTTTGAGGCGATCCGCTTCTTTTTTGCGCTGTGCTTTGACCCACTCTACCGGGTCTTCGATCTCAGGATCAACGAATTCAATCGGCGCTTCCATCGCTTCGAGCATGGCGACAATTTCCGCTCCGGTTTTTGGAGTGCGCCTCTCGACGGGTTCATCCAGCAAATCGATGATCCCCTTCGCCACCGCTTTACGCTCCGCCGTGCTGAGCGCTTTCACCTGTTCCAATATCTCTATGACCGTCATCGTTTCGTCTCCGGCACTTTCTCCCCAGTATACCCGTGATTTGAAATCTCTTATTCCGCCCCGAATCCGCGATTTACCGTTCCCGTGATAGAATCGAATATACCAACAACCCGATATTGGGATACTTCAGGTGTGCAAGTGGCGGAGAAAATCTGGGTCACGATTGCAGAAGCGGCGGAGATTACGGGCTACAGCATAAGTTACATGCGTAGAATGACATCTAGGTTATGGAATAGTGCTGAAAATGAGCGCACAATCAAGCTGCGGAAACGCTCAGGACGGCTTGAATTATGGCTGCCCGATCTCATGGCGTATGCTGAAAGTCGGGGACCCTACAAGAAAACTGAAATAACCGCTTGACGAAGATCATAAAAGTACGATATTCTGTACGCAGTGAGTGTTCAGCGTTTCTATTCCGCTGAACGGCGTCAAGCACCTTAACAAAACCAAACGCCCCGATATTCACCGTATCGGGGCGCTAAGTTCGCTTTGCCCGCAACCAAAAGGGGCGCTGCACATCTCTGAATAGAGAGTCAGCGTATCACAGGTTGCGGTCAGGGGTCAAGTCCCCCGCGTATGGCGCTAACTCACCCGCCCAATGCGCGTACCGAACCGTTTGGCATAGCACCTTTCTGAATCAGGTCAGCTTTAACGCGGCTGGCGCGGGAGAACCTACGCGCTGACATGTCCCTGAGCAATGCCGGGGCAGAATCTGCACTGTGCTCCCAAAGGCGTCCGAAAGGTTAGAATGATCCTGCTGATGCAGTCAGCAGGTTACGTGTCCTGCTTTATACCGTAACCCTAAACGAGCGTTAAAAGCGGGGTTGGGCAAGCCACCCAGCCCCAAAAACGAATCAGCCGACTATTGTTAGCCTCTTAGCGTAGAAACTTGAAGTGGATTGTATAGGGGGCGTGTTGCTTGGCGCACAGCCCCCATTACACCCGTCCTAAAATCTGGAACGTCCATGCCCGCATCTGCTCTGCGGCAGCGCGATCTAACTGCTCATCGTGCGCGGCTTGGTTGCGAATAGCAATCATGCCTTGTTCCTTCAACAAATCGACTACCCCCCCTACCCCGTAGAAGCGTGTCGCCGCATCGCTGATTTGGCTCTCCACAAACTGCCGCAGCGCGGGTTCTCTGCTGCTGCTCAGGATAATGGGGTAAGCGCCCAGCGTCAGTTCTTTTTCGCCGCGCATGAATTTCTTGAGGAAGTCGTTTTGACAATCGGCGGCGCTGTAACCCGATTGATCGCGGAACGGCGCGAAAATACGTTCTCGCAGCGTGGTTTCCACCGATTTCGTGTACGAAACCACACTCGTTGAGAAATCGAGATGTTCCGGCTGTGTCCTGATCGTGTATTCCGCCGTGAGCAAAAACGTCTGTACAACCGTCGGCAGTTGATTCCATCCCGACAGGTCAGCATCCAACCGTTCTTTGTCGCTCACCGGCTCGACGCGCTCGAAGTAGCGTTCCGCGACGGGCAGAATAGCTTCTGCGATCTTGTCGATCTTCACCTCGTCGCTGGTTTCTTTGTCCTTGACGACTTCGGCTTTGGCGTCGGCTAACCCCTGCTCAAACTGCGGACGCTCGATCAGTTCAATCTCGGCGTCGGTCAGCCCGTAAAGCTGATAGACGATCTTATCAATCAGCGCATCGGTACGCGCTAACTGCGCCTTGACGGGCAGCAGCGCCGCCAGCGATTTCCCGTATTCGCGTTCGATTTCCGTCTCAAGGGCGGACAGCGCCACGCCGAAACGGTTTCTGTTCTGGTGCAGTCGATAGAAATAGTCTTTCCAACTGACTTCCGGCTGTCCCTTCTGATAGTCGCCTAAGTAGCCTTGCAGGATGGTCTTACCCGTCAGCGAGTCGATCCCCCCTGCCCCATCTTTCTTGGGCGCAATCTTGAGTTTGCTTTCCAACCAGCCCAGAAATCGCTTGTTTTCGGCTTGCTTGTCCTTATTCAGGTCAATCATCCGTTGGGCGAGCTGTGCCAGCACATCATGGATCACATCTGACTTACCGCTGTCCATCACATGCCCAACGGCTTGAAGCAAATGCTGTAGACGTTTGCCGGGGGTATACAGGTCGATGAGACTATGTGTTAGCCGTTCGCGTTCATCTGCGGGCGTGGCGAAGTCAATGCGGGGGATTGGCAGGTTTTCAACGTACTGCTTTTGCATTTCCATGTAGCCACTTGCAAGATCTGTTGAACGTCTACGTAACTGAACATCCGTAAACCGAGAATTCAGAATTGCCAGCATGAACAGATAATCGACGTTATCTGCAAGATATATGATGTAACAAGGTGCGATAAATAGATTTTCACCAGAGTCGTATGCAAATGTAGCTTTTGCGGTTACAGTGGGAAATACCAATTTTGGTTTACGAGAATGCGAGCTGACATAGGGTAACTCGTAGTAGCGCATACCCTGTTCGATTATGGTTTTTCCAAAGAATCGACGCTTTTCTAGATCTGAACGCCAAGCATCGAAATGACGTTTTGCCTTCGGATATTTGTCTATGTTTAGTAATTTGAGTTCTCCGCTATCGTCATAGGGAAAAATCATTTCTGGTGCGTCAACGCTTAGTTCGTAACGGTCAATATCACGAGGTTTATATGCTTTCCGAAGTAATTCTCTCTCAATTTGTTCTCGATTCCAATCGGTGTCTGATCCCAAATACGCTGGGTCGAGATTGGTTTTTACTCCATAATTAATCGAGCGTGTGAAAGCACTAAATGGCAGCGAATTTAGCTGCGCCTTTAAAGCTATCTGGGTAATCTCTAAAGGTTCTAATACCCAATGGCTATCCTTTGGTAGATATGACAGATCGATCTGAAACCGCTCACCATGAGTTTCGTTGTCGGATGCAAGAATGCGCTGCACATCCCTTTTGTTTCGCTCGGCTGATATGACTATTGCACTTGCCTTTGAATTTTTGTCAAGTTGAGTTTGCCTACTCGCAATTAGTATGAACGGATAGGTAGTAATCGCCTCAAAAACATCTGAAACGGAGATCTGAACCATATGGCGAATTCTTGATTTGGTAGCAAGAGCATTTCGTAATCCCTCGCCGTATTCTGTGACCAAGAATTTGCTTTGAAAAATCATGCTTAACAACCCGGATGGGCTGATGAATTCCAAGCAACGCTCAATAAAAACACCGTATAAGTCGAACTTGCCTTTTGTAGATAGAAAGACATCTCGTAGATATGGCTTAACTGATTCTTCAATATCTTGCACATCTACCCAAGGTGGATTACCTATCACCGCATCGAAGCCGCCATCCTCGCGTAGTTTTGCCTCCTGCTCACCGGGTGCAAGCGGCTCGAAGAACACTTCGGGGAATTCAAATTCCCAGTGAAAGAAGCGTTTGCTGGCGGCTGCTTGCAGCGCGGTCTTTGCCACCAGCCCCGTTTGCATGTAATCATCGGCGGGTAAACGGTTCTCCAGCTTACGCGGGTCTTGCATCCATGCCCATGTGTCATCACGGTTGATAAACTCAATCGTTGGGTCAATTACGATTGCGCCGCGTTTGCCTTTACCAGCCGCATTGCCAAACCAGCGCGATGTGTACACATCCATCACCCGTTTGTAGGGCGCAAGTTTCTCAACGGCACTTTCAAACGCTTGCTGGCTCTCTTTCGCTTGCGACATGGTGCTGTCGCTCAAAAAGCTCACCAACTGCATCAGGCGCACAGCTTCCGCCAGCCCGCCAAACTTGTTCTGTGCAAACAACGATACGTCTTTGGCTTTAATAGCATTCGTCAATTCGGTATAACGCGACCCGATCAGCGAATTCCCCCATTTCAGATGATGGTCAAGGAAGCTCAACGGTGCGCCTAGCGTGAACGCATCCAGCCACAACGACACCTTCGCCAGTTCTACCGCCATGCGGTTCAGGTCAACGCCGTACACGCAGCGTTTCAGCACGGCGCGTTTCAGCAGCGCCACGCGGGTCAGTTTGTCGGCGTCAATCGTGACGTGCTGGCGCTCCATATCCGCGAGAATGTCCTCACGGATGCGGTCAAGCGCCGCCCACACGGGGTTTTCGCTCCACCCGTTCAAAAAGTCGATCAGCCTATTGCTGACAAAATCGACCACTTCCACCAGAAAATGCCCGCTGCCCATCGCCGGGTCAAGCACACGCACATTCAGGCACTCGTCCACCAGCAGCGACATTTCCGAAGTCGGCTCATGCAGCCGCCAGAACTTCTCCGGGTTTTCGCCTTTTTTCAGCGCCAATGCCCGCGCCTCGCGGTATTCGCGCTGTGCCTGTCGCAAGCGCGGTTCACAGGCGGTCAGCTTGCGCTCTAGCACGGGTCCCACCGTATGCTGGACGATGTATTTGACGATGTAATTGGGCGTGTAGTAACTGCCCGTCGCCTTGCGTTCCTGCTTGTCGTTTTCGAGATAAACCGCGCCCTTCTCCACCGCGACAACTTGCTTTTTCGCCTGTTTCAAGGGGATGTAAATCTCGCGCTTGCCGTCCCTCTCGACAGCCAGTTTTTCAGCCGCAATGTTCAGCTTAAATTCCAATAACCCCTCGTAGATGCTCCCCAACTGGCGCACACCCAACGACTTAAAGTCGATGAACACCAGCAGTTTGGTTTTGTCGTCCTCATCGCGGGTCAGCCGATCCAGTCCGAGCATGAGAAATTGATCGGGAATGGCGTATTGTTCAAGAAAGCGTCCGCTCTCGTTTTCCGCGCTGAATAAGCCGCCGTTGTAGGTCGGCATGTTCAACTCAATTGAGCCTTTGTCAACCACACGGAACAGCATTTTCAACCGTTCGTAAATCGTCGTAGAAGCGGGCTTGTAGCGATTTTTAAGCCGCTCAACGGTTTCCACCTCAATAGCCCCGCCAAAACGCGCCAGATCGCGTTTTAGCGCGTACAAGCTGTATTCCCCGTAACCGTGTTCCTGGTTGACGGGCAGCAGGTCTAAACTCTCCGCATACAGGATGAACATCATCCGATAGAGAAAGGTCATTGTGCCAGAAAACACCACATCGAGATCAATATCCGCTTCGGGGATGCCCTGCCCTCGCATATGGGCGATGAAGCCTTTAGCGAACTGTGGGAATATCCGCAGGAACACATCATCTTTCAGGCGTTCGCCCAATTCCTTGGCGTACTTCTCCGATTCAGTCAGCAGCCGATCCAGAAAGCCCGTAAAGGCTTCCCGCCGGAACATCAGCCACCAGTATTTCAGCGCCGTGATCTGCTCGGTGGTGGCAATCGCTTCTTCAAGGTCAACCTCATAATAGTTAGTCGCCTTGTTGCTGGCAGTCGCAGAATACAAGCGCCACAGCTTGCCATTCGTGACGATCACCCATGCGACCTGCGTTCTTTCCAGCACGCTCACGACCAGCGCGCCGGGGATTTCGTTGGGTTTCCCGCCTTTATCCGCGTCGAGTTCGCGGGCGAAGTCCACATCATCAAGGTTGCGATTCCAGACCGTCGTCAGCGCGACGGCAATCGGTTTCGTCCGATCCCCTTTCGCGTACAGGAAGTAATCCGGTTCATCCGTGCCAGATGCATTCGCGGGATTAGCGGCGAAATCAAAGCCGAGCGCCGCGAACATCGGCTCATAGAACCCCTTGCGGATTGTCGCTTCTGGTTTACCGCTGTAATTCGCCCGCCCCGTGACGATGTGCTTATAGGCTTCCCGCCCCGCTGGATACACATCCTCTTTCCATTCGGCGGCATCCTTCAAACGGTGATTGAGGTAGTAATCGGAGAACAGCGCCCGATTGTTGAAAAATTCCTCACTCCACTCCGCCAGCATGTAAGCGGATCGCAGTTTTTCCCACTGGTAATCGCTGTCTGCCTCGGAAAACGTGAATCGCTTCAACACGCGCAGCTTGACTGGCTCCGGGTTCGTGCGGTTGACATTATGCGGAATCGCCCGTGCAGTCGGCTTAAGCGCCATACCGCGCCGCTGCGTTTCAGTTTTGTCGCGCTCAATGAACACAAATTCAAGGTCAGAATAATCTTCGGTCAGTACCAGTAACACTTTTTCGTCGTTCGTTCCCAGAAAACCCTGCGCCAGCGTGTTTCGCAGTTTCGCGGTCACGCTGTGAACCTCAAATAAGTAGATTTTGATGTCCTCGTCTACGGGGTCAACCGCAATCAATTCGTGGTGGTTGACCTCAAGCCGGATGGTGTCACGGATATACGGCGCAACGGAAACTGGAATCACCCGGCGCACATCCACGTTGTAGCGTAATTTTGCAAAGAAGTGCGCCACCTGATCCGCATTTTCCAATTGGCGCACATCAGGAGGCATAAGTTGAACATCATCAACGAGCATTTCATCAAGCATAGAATTTACCCCCGTGAGGCAAAACAGGTATTAATCCCCTAACTTTACCGCTAAGCATAGGGGTAGAACAATCAAAGTTTGAAAGTTTGGAGGGAATAACATGACCGCTTGGAAAACGGTTTTCAAAAATCAAACGACAAGCATCTGCTGAGATCGTTACTTGCTCGAACCGGGTTTACGCGGCTTTACCTGCCCAGATTCCCACATTTCCAGTTGCATCTTGAGTCTGGCGATTTCAATTTCATATTTAAGCTGCTGCTCGTGCAGGTTGCTTTGCAATTCCCGCTCAACCGTAGTTGCTTCCGCTTGAGTCTGTTTGAGCTGCGCTTCAAGCTCATCAATCAGGTCTGCTTGCTCGTTGATCTTCTCTAGGGCAATGTCAAGTTCCTGGCGTGTCACAATAGCGCGTTGAACCGCTTGCACAGGCGTCGCCCCCATATCCACAAATATTGCGGTATCGGGGATATCGCTCACCCGATAACCAGCTTTTAACCGCTCCCCGATGACATCCCACTCTTGTATACCCTGTGAGCGCAAAGTTTTGATGGTATTTAGCACAATCAAATCTGTCTCATTCAGGCTTCGCTGCATCACATTTTCGCCCCTTGCAGCAGCTGAGAAGAACTCTGGAAACCGTTCGATCCAGTTCTTCAACGTCCTGAGATTTACGTCCAGAAACAATCCGGCTTTGCCAGTTTTCAATTTACACTTTTCCGAATCGTACCATTTAGGTACTTGCTTATTGCTAGGTAAAATAGTATTCTCTTGGTATCCGCGCAATGCCAGTATTTAATCACCAACGAGCTACATGAAGGCATTTCGCACTTAAAACAGGGTCGTTTATATAAAGCGTATACAAAATAACCCCTTTTTGAGCCTTTTAGCACTATTTCGCCATGCTAGGCTCAATTATACAGGATCGGAGACAGACGGCTTATGGTCGCAAAATCGACACATTCCGCAGCCCTCATTGACGAAAATATCATCAGTTCCGACGCTGGCAATGGGTGGGCAGCGTGCTACCGCGTGGTGAGCGGGAAGGTCAAACAGCACGGGATTCCGCACGCCCGCGCCCGCGTCACTGGCGCAAAACTGGATACCGACATCGGGGCGCAGAACGTCGCCGAGTATGCCGATTTCATGGGTCAGCGTTACGGTTACGGTGATGGAATCTGGAACTTAACCGACGCGCCGATTGACCTCCACCAGAACACAGCGCGACGTTACGGCGGCAATATGCACATCTTCCTGATGCTCGTCAACATCGCGGAAATGAACGTCAAATCGGGCAGCGAACTCACGGTGATCGTTCCCGCGCCGCCCGGATTGCTCAACGAAGTGGGTCCGCAGGTCAAGAAAGCCATCCTCGCGGGCGAGTCGGGCAAAAACGACGGCATCTGGACGATCCAACTTCGCAAGGACAAGAAGCCCCGCGATTACAAGGTCGTCCGCGTGATCACCTTGCCGGAAGGGGCGGGCGCGATTGCCGCCTACCGCTTCAACCTCGCGGGGGAAGTCGTTGACCTCAAAGATCGCGGCGGGGCGGATATGCTCTCCGGGCGCATCGCCGTCCTTGATCTCGGCGCTGGCACGGGCGACACCTACACCGTGTTTAACGGCAACCTCAACCCGGACTCGATTGCCCATGCCACCGACGACAAAGCCGGCGTGATCAACAACTTGCTCAAGCCGATTTTATCCGATGTGCTGACCGCCGTCCCCGAAGCCCGCCACCTGACCACCGCCCACATTGACTCGTATCTGCGCCGCTACGTCACCACACCCACAGCCGAATCAGCGACCTTGCGGATTGCGGGCAAGAACATCAACATCGAGCGCAGCATCCTTGCCAACTGCGAACGCTACGCCGAATGGATCGGCGCAAACAAGATCGACCCCCTGTGGTCAGCCGGAACAGACGCGATTGTCGAAGCGGGCGGCGGCTGGATGTTCATCCAGTCA
>JBBQRJ010000095.1:0-12756 GCA_038214955.1 Aggregatilineales bacterium
GAATGACGTTCCCGCGCTCGGCGTTGCTATGCGCCACCTGTTCGATCATTATGCCGACTACAACCCACAAACGATACGCGACCTAGCCGAATCCCGATTCAGCGAAGGGGCAATCGTGCAGCAGCTCGACAGCATCTATCGTGCCGTTCGGGAGCGCAAATAATACCAGTTCTGAATCACCTCGCGTTCGGTGACGGCAAGAATCTTCACATCATCCGGTAAAAATGCAATCGCGGGGTGATCTTCGGGGCGGCGCGGCTTTGACGGGACAATCGTCAAATCGTGGGTCGCTCCGAAACGGGCTTTCAGCGTATCGCCAATACGGGTGGAGTCGTTGAAGTCGTGAACATCTATAATCAGATCAGCTTGTTCCAGCTTATGCGCGACAACGGGGACCAAGACATCAAAAACGCAGCCTTCACAATCGATAAAAACCAGCGCCCGCCCCTCGATGAGCGTTTGGAAATCCTCAGCACGAAACAACCCGCGCACAGTCACCCGATCAGCAACCTCATTTTCCTGCGCTAACAGCCGACACATGTCCTGCTCTCGCTCGTCAATATCGAAGGCGTAAACTTTTGCGTGGGGGAACTGACGTGCCAACCCAACCGTGTAGTATCCTTCCGCGCTGCCGATATTGATCACAACGTTGTAGTTCTGGCTCATTGCCTGTACTAAAGACGGATGCAGTTCCTGTTCAAAAAAACCGAGAATCTTCGGTGTGAAAGCGTGATTAGGCGGGACTGGAATGTACTTCATCCCCTCGAAAGGTCCCGCCTGAACGGTCAAGCCATAACGGGCGGCAACAGCACGCTCGATGCGGCGATAGCCAAGATAGCGTCTGGTGGTTCGGAGCAGCGTTCCACTGGTGATGCCCCGAATCACGGCTTCGATGTAATGCTTGACGTTAACTACGCGATTCACAATGAACCCTCGTTCCCAGTGACGCTCAACGCGGCAGTTGACCGCGTGTAGTCTTGAAAGGCGTCAATCGTCCGCGCCATACCCACGCGAAAATCCGTTGTCGCGTTGAAACCAAACAATGCTGTCGCCCGTCCGGTGTCGAGGGCGCGGCGCGGCTGACCATCCGGCTTGGTCGCATCCCAGACAATTTCCCCTTCATAGCCGGTCATCTCGGCGATTAGTTCCGACAAATCGCGGATACTGATCTCAAAGCCTGACCCAAGATTAACAGGTTCGTCGCCATTATAATTCTCGGTGGCGAGCAAAATGCCTTCCGCCGCGTCTTCAACGTAGAGAAATTCGCGGGTTGCCGACCCTGTTCCCCACGCCACCACCTGTTCGAGTCCCTGCGCCTTTGCCTCAACAAACTTGCGGATCAAAGCGGGGATCACATGCGATGAGCGGGGATCAAAATTATCACCGGGTCCAAAAAGATTGGTTGGGAGCAGGTAAATGCTATTGTAGTCATACTGCTGGCGATAGGCTTGCCCTTGTACCAACAACATTTTCTTGGCGAGTCCATAGGGAGCGTTCGTTTCTTCGGGGTAGCCATTCCATAAGTCAGCCTCTTGAAACGGGATCGGCGTGAACTTAGGGTACGCGCAAACCGTCCCAATGGTGACAAATTTCTTGACGCCCGCTTGCCACGCCTCATGGAACATTTGCACGCCCATCATGAGGTTAGAGTAGAAAAACTCGGCAGGGCGTTCTCGATTTGCGCCAATGCCGCCCACCACCGCCGCGAGATGAATGATCACCGTTGGTTGGGTATCTTGCAGCAAGCGGATCACGGCGTCATGTTCTCGCAAGTCGTAATCTCGACTGCGAGGCACAACAACGCTTGTCGCCCCTCTGCGATGAAGTCCTCGCACAACGGCTGACCCTAGAAAACCTGACCCGCCTGTGACAACAAACCGATTATCTGACCAGAATGACATAACGCCTCACCGTAAAATCCATGCTTCACGGTGATATGATACCTGAAAATTGCTAGAGTGGACACGGATGGCGGGACACGCATCCCGTCATTCTCAGAAATAAAAAGGCTGCAAGCAGTAAAACCGCCCGCAGCCCCATTTTCTTGTGAAGTGATAACCCACTGGTTTAGTTGGTTACGCGGCGTCCAGTGACCAATCGGAGGAGTCCAAGCAGCACCACTGCGCCAATAAACGCGACAAACAAGCTCCAGATATTAAACCCAGTCACACCCGCTGACCCGAATTGATTGACCAGAAATCCGCCAATAAACGCGCCGACGATACCCACAACGATGTCCATCAGGAGTCCCTGCTGCTGATTGGTTTTCATAACGATACTTGCTAACCAACCCGCAATTGCACCGATAATTATCCACGCCAACCAGCCCATTTGTCCCATATCCATGATTTATTTCTTTCTGTTTGTTGTCACGTTCTATATTGAACGTAATAGAGATGAATTAGAGTCCCGCTACAGAGTGTCAGGTCAATACCTGAAAATCGCGCGAAATTTCATTTGTAATTCTACTATATAGCAGATTACAGAAAATGTAAAGGGGTTCAAAATTATAGTTGAAATATTCATACTAACCGTCGATGGGTCGATGGCACGTTTCTTTACTTTCAACTCAAGTTGCGTTATACTGGAATTAAGAACAGAATTTCCTCTAAGGTTTGATGATGCCCGTTGAATCGATGTTATCGTCTTAAACACGACTCAGGCATCTCCTGCTCATCAGACAAAACCCCAGACTATTACGACTAAGTTTTGATTACGTTAGGGGTCATCAACCACATACCATGACAAAAACTTCCAGCTTCCGCAACCGACTCAAGAAGAATAGCAAGTCTGGCGTCACAAAAGTGACAGATTTTGAACCGACACTTGTACCGCGCCTCGAACAAGAGGATGAGCCGATCATCACGCCCGATTCTGAAATTAAGGCGGTAGATATTCTGATCGCTGCACCTTCTGTGGGTGAAGCCAAACGACCTGAGCTTTTCCTCCTCGCCAAATCATCACAAAGTTTCAATAAACCATTGAACACTGGCGCGAAACAAGCAAATATGCTGTCGCCAAAGGGCATGAGCAAAACTGAACGCATTAAACAGAATCGTGTTTGGTCAAGCCGAAAAGACAGTTAGCTAAACCGATTGATTCTTGCCCGCACAATAAGGAATACCTCATCATGGCTCTATATCAGCGCATCCCCCCACCGGTACTGCACCTGTATCGTCTCACGCTTCAACGTAAGGGCAAACTGGGGAACATCTATTCTCTGGGCGAAACTACTGAGGACGCATTTCAGCGTTATATTGCTCGTATTGTCAAACTGCGAGAAAACGTGACGGAGATTGAGTTTATAGCGGGTGATCTCGCTAACCCACACGCATCCACCGATTAATAGCGGTTGGATCGTCGTTGCAAATCATGATCAACAGGTGTCGCCACAAGGCGGCACTTTTGTTTTAAGTGACGCTTGCGTCGTGCCATCAATGATGGAGCGATAATCCGCTGGTTTCTACCGTGCTTGTGAAAATGGGCTAACCTGAATACACTCAAAGAGATCGATTCTCAACATACACTGTAAGGTTGCCTCGTGAGGGAAAACCACACGTTAATGCACATTCGGCAGCAAAAGCCGACTTTTGGCTTATGGCTTCACAGTCACAGCGTCCACATCGCCCGAATCATTGCCGCGCAGGGATTATTTGATTGGCTGTTGGTCGATATGGAACACAGCCCACTTGACCTTTCGACGGCTTCCATGATGCTCAGTAGTATCGCTGATGTTAGCAATGGGGCATGTACGCCGCTGGC
This sequence comes from Aggregatilineales bacterium, assembly GCA_038214955.1. Taxonomy (GTDB): domain Bacteria; phylum Chloroflexota; class Anaerolineae; order Aggregatilineales; family Phototrophicaceae; genus Flexifilum. The sequence continues at coordinate 3,763 of JBBQRJ010000095.1, forward strand.
GCGGGTCGCGCACGGAAGCATTGACCAGATCAAACAGGCGTTGGATGCTGGCGCACATGGGGTCATCGTGCCGATGGTCAACACCGCCGGGGATGCCGCAAATGTCGTGCGCTTTGCCCGCTATCCCCCGCAAGGGGAACGGGGCGCGGGCGGTTTGCTGCCGCATTTCAGTTTTGGCACGACCAGCCATATCGACTATCTCAAACACGCGAACGACCAAATATTAATCGCCATTCAAATCGAAACCGCGCAAGCAGTCAAAAATATTGATTCAATTCTGGATGTGAACGGAATCGATCTGGTGTTTATTGGTCCGTTTGACCTGCATATCTCACTCGGTTTAGCGCCCGCCCTATGGAGCGATAGTCCGGTGTTTCAAGCCGCCATCCAAAAGGTGATCGCGGCGTGTAAACAGCGCGGTATCCCCTACGGCACGCTTGCGCCCAATGCCGACTCTGCGAAAGCACGCGCCGAAAACGGATTTACGTTTGTCGGCGTCGGCACAGACATCGGTCACATGGTTAACACGCTCAATGCCCAAGTCGGTCAGATTCGCGCTACCCCATAAGCCTACTCATGCACTTTTATTCTTGTCTGATTTAAAAGACGGGGAAACATAATGACTCCTGATGAAAAAGCGGCATCCCTCGGCATTAACTTGACCGATTATCAACCAGTGCCGAATCTCGCTCCGGCAGCACGCATCGGAAACACGATCTATACATCCGGTCATGTGTCACTCGGTTATATCGGCAAGTTGGGACAGGATATAACGGTGGAACAAGGCAAATTGGCGGCGCGGGTGTGCGCGGTTCAACTACTGCAAGCCGCCTATACGCTCACTGGCACGTTGAACAATCTGCGCTGCGTCAAGGTTCTGGGCGCGGTCAACTGCACGCCGGACTTTACCGAGCCGCATCTGGTGATCAATGGCGCATCCGAACTGCTGTGGGAGATTTTTGGTAAGGAAGGACGCGGCTATCATGCCCGCAGCGCATTGGGGTTCGCATCGCTCCCGGTTGGGGTCGCCGTCGAAATCGAAGCCATTTTTGAGGTTGTAGACGAAGTATGAGCCGCGAACCGTTGATCATTCTGGTCAGCCCACAGATAAACGGCGAACTTGAGCATACGCTGCGTTCTCGCTATGTGGAAGGCTATCGCATTTTCGTGACGCCGCCCGTCGCAGATGTGGACGCGTTGATGTCGGGGCTGCATGAACAGGGGGATGAAGTCGCGCTGTTTGTCTATGAAAGCGGCGATGCGTTCACGCGCTTCCTTGCTGGCTGTGCGGTTGTCTATCCCGATGCGCGTAAGTTGATGATAGGCAGCGCGGGGAATCGGCTCAAGACCGCTGATCCTGTCGTGGGAAATTGGTCGCCGCCAGAAACTCAACTCTATCCGGTGCTGGACGAACTGCTAGCCGAGTGGCGTGCTTCGATTGACACCTCATTCGCACGGGTCAGCGGGATCATGACCGTGCGAACGGTGCGAATCCGCCTGAATGACACGCTTCACCGCGCCGCCGAAGTCATTGCGCTATCTGGTATTGGCGATTTGATGGTGATTGACAGCGATAACAATTTTGTCGGCGTGCTGTCTGTCGGGGACGTGCTGCGTGCTGCGATGCCCGACATTGATGAGATTATGGACGAAGGCGGCACGCTGGAACAGGCATTCCGGCTGTTTCTGCGTAAGGGGAGCGAACTACGCTATAAGCCCCTCGCGCCGCTGGTGATCACGACGCCGCTGGTGGTTCACCCGGACGATCACGTTGCCAAAGCCGCCGCGCTGATGATCGAAAAGAATATTCACCGCTTGCCTGTGGTCAAAGATGGGCAGTTGGTGGGGACGGTGGGGCGCACGGATATTTGTCAGGCGGTAGTTGGGACGCTTTAGCAAGGGGCATGTGATAATGGTAGTTCAAAAAATCGACATTGCTCCCGCACGGGTGATACTAGAAGCGGCGACAGCCGCCAATGACGCGCTTGGACACGACAATTTAGGATCGCTCTCGTACACGCATGGATTTTTGCCCCGTCAACAGCCCATCAACCACTTACCTACCAGTCATCAGGCATGGGACGAGATCGCGGCGGCAATCCCCTACCTGTTCCGCATGTTCGCGGTACGGCGTGCAGTAAGTGATCTCCCGATTTTGAGCGCCCTACCCGACGATTTGCCGGATAAATATCTTTTGCGTGTTTCGTCGCTGTTCAGCATTCTGGCGCATGTGTACTGGTATTCTGATCCCGAACCGCCGGAACACGGTATCCCGCCGCAGATACAAATTCCGTGGGAACAGATCACGCAGCGGTTAGATCGCCCTGCCCCACATTTGTCGTTCATCGACTTGAACAGTCATAACTGGCAGTTCATCAACCCGAACAATGATCAACCGTTCGCGGCGGAAAATTTGAGACTCGCTATCCCCATGATCGGCAATGAGGATGAGCGACGTTTTCAGACGCTGCCGATTGAACTATTGTACCAGTTCTCTCCGCTGATGGATGCGGTTTTGACTGCACAGGAAGCCGTATTGCACGACGATCCCGCTGCGCTCGAAAATGCGCTCGTGTTTATCAGCGATGCGCTGAAGTTCCAGACCTTCCACACCTTGATGAAGGTCAACCCCAACCCGTACAGCGGCGATCAGTACATCAACCCGGTGGTGTGGGGCAAAACGGCGGCGCTGTTCGCCTCCCCCTTTCAACCTGCCAACACCGTACCAGGTCCCAGCGGCACGGCGATCCCCTCATTCACGAGCTTAGATATTTTCTTCGGGCGTTCACGCTATCACTCAACCGTAGGGTCTCAAACTGACTGGACGCGCAAATGGTTTCCCAAACATTGGCGAGAGTGGCTAGACGCGCTCGAACAAGTCTCTATACCGGAATACGTCGCGCAAAAGCGTAATCCACATCTGACAGGGATTTATGAAGAAGTGCGCGATGCTTATGCGGGCGAAAACGGCATGTTGAGCCGCCACCGTTTGAAAGCCTACGGTTTTCTTGACCTGTCTTTCAAGGCGGGGCGAGTCAAAACGCTTGGCGGAACCAGCGGATCGTACAGCGAACGTGTGTGGGATCGCATGGCGACAGAATTAGATGAAGCGCGACTGGAACGCTACGGCGCAATCCCACAAACGACGCATAGGGTCACGGTCAAGCGCGTTGACGCGATTCACGACCATGATCATCAGTTCGTCCGCCGAATCGTATTCGATATTGCGGATACAGGCATTCGCTATCAAGCGGGGGATCGATGCGGCATTCTGCCCGAAAACAATGACGAACTGGTAGAAAAAACGCTGAAAGCACTGCGGGCAACCGGAAACGAGATTGTTCAGTTGAGCGCGGCGTGGCGCTGGCATGTCAATTTTCGGCATGGGTATCAGGGCGTGACCGAACTCCCGCTGCGCGTACTGCTCACCTTCGGGCGGATTCGTCCCGTCGAGCGCACAGCGGCGCTCAACCTGTACACGCTCACAAAGCAGGACTCGTTACGCCGAATACTTGATCACTGGGCGGAGGATCAATGGGAACTGTGGGACTTGCTCGATACGCTGACGGCGTCTGGCTATAACCCACGCCGTCTATGGAAAGGCGTCGTCGGAGACTATGAGCATATCTGTCGGATTATTCCGCCAGAACGCTGGCGTTTATATTCGATCTCGTCGGTCATGGCGGACAACGGCGAAGAATTGGCACTGACGATTGGTTCTCTGCACTACAAAACAGCCGATAGCGACGTATCACGACTGGAACATCGTCAGGGAACAAGCTCTAGCTTTCTGACCCACCTGTGCGAAGCTGAACCCCGCAGCAAACATGTCTCGATCAAGGTGGTGCATCCACCACGCTTTAGCCTTCCGCTCGATAGTTCACGCCCTATCGTGATGTTCGCGGGCGGCACAGGGATCGCGCCGATGCGCGGGTTGATCGAAGAACGGGTCAAGTCACATGCGGCGGGCGAAAACTGGTTGTTCTTCGGCACGCGCCACCGTGACGATTTTTACTATCAACGAGAGTTTGAACCCTATGTTGCACAGGGCAAACTCCATGTAGGGGTCGCCTTCTCGCGGGATGACGCGGCAGCGAGTTTTGACGCCGAACGCGCACAGTTTGAAATTGTGGCAGGACAGCGCGGGCATCTTGATCAGGTGATGCTTCAAGAGGACAACACCCGCCTGTTGTGGGAGATGCTGCGTCCGGGTGGCAAAGGCGCGTATTTGTACGTGTGTGGGCGAACCTCGTTCGCCGCGACGGTGCTAGATGCAATTCGGGCGATTATCCGCCGTTATGCCGAAGGGGATGCAGCAGACGAGATATTCTACAGTCTGATAGGGGAAGATCGGCTGATGCTAGAAATCTTCACCACCTACGCGGGAGCGCACTTTAACGAAGATAAGCCGCGCTTCAACGTTTCGGATGTTGTGCAGCACAACGATGATGAACACGGTTACTGGTTGATCATCAGCGGGCGCGTCTACGATATGAACGTGTTTAATCATATGCACGCGGGCGGCTCGAAAATTCTGCAATCCTATGCGGGCATGGATGCCACACGCGCTTATCAAAAAGTAGAGCATCATATCAATTCTGAAGTCGATGCCATGTTGAGCATGTACGAATTAGGCGTGCTGCGCGTGCCAGAATTCGGTCAGGAATGGGGGGTGGCATTGTCCGGTAAACGGATGCGAACGATCACCCTTCGGGATGCATTCCTCGCGTGGGTCGATGTACTGTATATGATCGTGGAAATCGAAAATGCCATGTTGAACGATTTCCGTGTGCGTAATGAACCGCTCACCGACGCAGAACAGATCGATCATGTGCTGCTTACGCCCAATAAGGTCATGCAGTTAGGGTTAGCTCACGAACGGATGGTTACAGGGTATCTCGACCATGTGTTAGGCGAACCTATACAGGCATTGTGGGCGCTCACCATCGGTTTATGCGATGAAAGCACGCTTGATGCACGATGGATAGGCAGCAAAATCGACGCGATCCGCACGACGCAAACGGCTCAGGCGGTGAATCAATTGGGTCATTCGTTGCGTGAACGGATCACACAGGACAACACGCGATTCACGCTGAATGCGGGGGAATGGGAACGTCAATACGTGTCATGGTGTGACGCGCTGGAAATGGAAGATCGGCGACTGCTGCGTGAACTCAAGCTGGCGATCCGTGAAGGGGTACAGGTTTTCGAGGAATTACAGCAGGATACGATCCGCGCTGGGGGTCAGCGGTTGTTGACTCCGCTGCGGCGAATTCCCGTGCTGCTCCAGAATTTCTATCAACAAATGACCGCCTTAACGACCTTTCCGACTCGACGGTAATGCGTTTGTGAGGAAGTAGAATGCACGCACTTATTCCCGCACCTACCAACCCCGCCGAATGGGATCAGTGGCGATGGACGCTGCATGATTGGCGTAACTCCACGCGCTACCTGCTCAACTATGACGACTCGATCTACCGTGCGCCTGAATTCGCATGGATACCTCAAACCTTTAACCTTGCCCTCGTCATGATGTGCGACCCGCTGTTTTATGACGGCGATTATCGGCTAGATACGTTTCTACAGCATGGCGAACGCGAGTTCGGCGGCTATGATGCGATTATCCTCTGGCACGCCTACCCGCGCATCGGGTTTGATGACCGCAACCAGTTCGACTTCTACCGTCAAATGCCCGGTGGATTAGATCGCTTGCGCCGCCTTGTTGATGAGTGTCATACAAGAGGCGTGCGCGTATACGTCGATTACAACCCGTGGGATGTCGGGACGCGGCGCGAAGGGGTGTCCGATGTCGATGCGCTGGTTGATCTCGTTCGCTCAATTGACGCAGACGCCGTTTTCCTCGATACCATGTCCAATGCGGTAACAGGTCTGCGCGAAAAACTGGATTCTGTGCGTCCCGGTGTATCGCTGGAAAGCGAAGTGCTTGTGCCGCTCGAACACATTGACACGCATCCGTCTTCATGGGCGCAGGGCTTCACCGATGTCCCCGGCGTGCTGAGAAACAAATGGTTCGAGCGCCGCCACATGCAGCACCGCATCCGACGCTGGCAGCACGATCACACACCCGAACTGCATACGGCATGGATGAACGGTACGGGAATGGTCATCTGGGAAAATGTGTTCGGGTCGCCTGTGCGCTGGTGTGAGCGCGATAAATCGCTGCTCCGTTCGATGATCGGGGTTCAACGACGATTCCACGCACTATTTTCAGGCGAAGGTTGGACTCCGCTCATTCCCACGTTGAACAAAAGCATTTACGCAAGTGAGTGGAAAGACGAGTCCGTGCGCTTGTGGACTCTCGTCAACGGCGATCAAAACGAAATCACGGGTGAGTTGATCGCTGTCCAACACCGTGAAGGCTATCGCTATTTTGACTTAATACGCGGTCACGAAATCGCGCCGCGTATCGAAGGAGATCACGCGCTGCTGTCCGGTCAACTGCACGGGCGCGGGATTGGCGCGTTTCTCGCTACAGCAAACGTATCTCCCGATCTGATAGCGTTTCTCGCACGCCAAACCGACATTAATCAACGTGCCAATTTTGACCCAACGCCGCCCATTGTAATCGAGACTCTACGCCCTGCCCCGACTACAACGCGCTATCGACTCGACTCCCTGCCCGCTGGCATGGCAGCGATTCCTGCACATCAGTTTGAAATGAAAGTGACGTTTACGATCCGCGAATGTGGGTTTTACGATGTTCCCGGCATCACGACACCTGATCTACGGTTTCACAATTTGCATCGTGCATGGTCGTTCACCCGTCCGATGAGCCTTGATTCCTACGGTGTTGACCTCACGCCTGTCACGAATGCTCAGTTTGCCGACTTTCTACAGGCGACAGGGTACACGCCACATCAGCCTGAAAACTTTTTGCTACATTGGGCAGGTGATTCTATTCCGACGGGTTTGGAAGATCATCCGGTGGTCTATGTGAGTTTGGAAGACGCCCGCGCTTATGCGACATGGGCGGGCAAACGCTTACCTACCGAACCAGAATGGCAGCACGCCGCGCAAGGTATTGATCAGCGGCGTTACCCCTGGGGTGATGATTGGCAAGCGGACAATTGCAATCACGGGCAGTATGGCACAACAACCCCTGTGATGAAGTTTCCACAGGGGCGATCACCGTATGGCTGTTACGACCTGTGCGGCAACGTGTGGGAATGGACAGAAAGCGAGCGCACCGACGGGCGCACTCGCTTTGTTCTCCTCAAAGGGGGAGCGTATTACCGCGCACAGGAGTCAGACTGGTATGCGGACGGCGGCGCTCAAGCCAACGATTTCGCGGCGAAATTTCTGCTCATGTATCCCGGTTTAGATCGATGTGCTACGATTGGTTTTCGCTGCGTTGTTGATTGCGAGTAACTATTCGCCCCCCAAATCGATCCCTGTCAGAAATACATCATACGAGCCGAGATTCGATGTGCCGTCTATGCTGCCTGTCGTCAGCGCCGTAATGAGGAGTCGATCAACGTCAAAGGCTATGAACAGGTTTTCTTCAGCGTATTCGTCCGCACCCTCTGAACCGCTCGTGCCGATTTGCCGCGTGTCTAAGTGTTCACCTACCCCATTGTAAGTGAGCAGCACAAGGTCAAATTCTCCTGCGCTTCCTGCCATGCTGCCATTCGTGTACCCGGCAATGATGATATTGCCTTCAGCATCAATTTGAACGTCTGCTCCTTTGTCGGTGAGCGGCGTCCCAACCTGATCTGACCACACGAGTGCGCCCGCGCTGTCAAAGGCTGCAACGAATATATCCCGTTCGCCTTCCAGCGCGTGACCGTCAAAATTGCCGCTGACGAAACCCGTCACAAAAACGTTTCCGTTCCATGCGATCATGCCCGTCGCTTCATCCCAACCCTCGCTGCCAAACTGATTCACCCACAGTGGTTCGCCGTTCGTGCTGAATGCAGTGACAAACGCATCCAGATCGCCGACAGGTTCAGCGAGTGCAGTTCCATCCCCTGCAACACCCGATAAATAGATCATGTCACCCTCAACCGCAAGGCTTAAGCCTTTGTCCTCACCGGCGCCGCCAAACTGCTCAATCCATTCGATCTCGCCATCCGGTGACACTTGCGCGATGAAAATATCTTTATCGCCCGCATTCGCACCATTCAAGGCGCCTTTCGTGTATCCCGCAACGTAAATGAAATTGTCGTCACCCACTGCCAGCGCATAAGCGCGATCCGCTTCAACGGCGTCGCCAAATTGCAGAGTCCAGAGCGGTTCACCGTCAGGGCTAAACTTCGCCACAAAGGGATCATTACCCTCATTGCCAGCATGTTCCCCGTCGAAATTACTGCTCGTGTATCCAGCAACAATGACATTCTCTTGAGTATCGAGGACTAGCCCGTAAGCGCGTTCGGTGGCGGGTGTCCCGAATAGACGAGTCCAGAGCTGTCCGTTTGAATCGTAGCGAATAAGCGCAATATCCAGTTCGCCGCGATGTTCTTGAGCATGAATCGCGCCACTGACTGAAAGGGCTTGATAGATCGTTCCGTCGTCTGCCGCCGCGACTCCGCCCGCGTAATCCTCACCGGGGCTACCAAGCAGCGACCCGTTTAAGCTGCCCGCTTCAGGGCTATCTCCTGTTTCGATAAAACTTGAAAGATAGGTCATCCCCTCGATGAAGCCGCGTTCCCACACATCCCAATCATGCCCGCCGTTGTAAACGCGAAATTCTGATTGGACGTTGGGAATACGTGCGATGTAGTTGAAAAAGAGATGCGTTTCCATGTCGAGGTCGTGCAAGCGATCTTCGGGATTGGGGTTCTTCCATTCGTCGTCGCCCACTGCAATGAACATAGGCATCGGCAAGTTGGATTCAGCCAGCGAATCGACCAGCGCGGGGTAATTCAGGCTTTCGTAGATCGATTCGTCAAACAGGGAGTCGCCATTCCCGAATGCGCCAAACTCGCGGGTGCTGGAATCAGCGGGCGGTAACGGAATGTATACTGCCGGACTGAG
>JBBQRJ010000096.1:0-12750 GCA_038214955.1 Aggregatilineales bacterium
GATGTAAACGACGCTTTTGCTTACACCCCTCCCCGAATTCAGGGAGGGGAGTAAGCAAAAGCGTCGTTTACATCGGAGTGTTCATCGGGCGGGGACACTGCCCCGCCCCTACAAAATCCATTTTCACGAGAAGGATTTGAATTACCGGTCAAGCCTTCAAAGGGTCGTACTGCTTTACTCCCCCTCTCCTTTTTCGGAGAGGGGTCGGGGGGTGAGGTGATCTTTAAGGCAGGGGGGTCGGGGGGGTGAGGTGATCTTTAAAGCAGGGGGGTCGGGGGGGTCGGGGATAGGGGCTGGTGCGGAGGTTGTATTTCACAATCTTACAAACGTTTGTAACATTAAAGGTTTAACCCTTCTTTCAAACTATGCAATTTGCCTAAATCGTCTTGACATAGATTTTGACACGAGATAATGTTTGTTTAAATTTAAACGTTTAAGTTAACGTCTCCATGAACCTTATTCTGTGTGCAAAAAAGGAGACCACTGTGCAAGATCGTTTATGGGAAATCGTCGAACTTAACTTTAGACCCGATGAATTACTGCACTATGAAACCCTGTTCACCATTGGTAACGGGTATCTAGGCACACGCGGCACGTTTGAAGAAGGCTACGCTGAAAATACGCCCGTCACCCTCGTGCATGGCATCTATGACCATGCGCCGGGGATGCTCGTGCCAGAACTAGTCAATGTCCCCAACTGGCTGCCCATCAGCATCACAGTGGATGACACACCCTTCAAACTCATCACCAGTACCACTGACATCATGCGCCCCCCCGAAGGCGTGATCTTAGGCTACCGCCGTGCGCTAAATATGCGGCGCGGACTCCTTCAGCGCGAGGTCTTGTTCCGTGCGGCATCAGGGAACGTCGTGCGGATCGAGTTTGAGCGTTTTGCCAGCTTGCACGATATTCATGTGCTGGCACAGCGCGTCCGCATCACCGCAGTCGATGGCAGCCCGAAAATTCGCGTGGAAAGCGCCATTGACGCCGATGTGACCAACGCGGGCGTGCCTCATTTCCAGCCCAACAGCGTGATCGATGATCGCGGCGATACCATTGGCGTCGAACTCAAGACGCAGCAGTCAAAATATATCGTCGGCGTGGGGTCACGTTTGGTCAGCCCCCATCGCATCCAGACCACCAGCGAGGGGAAACGTATTCATACCGTGACCTCGTTTGACCTCGCTCAAGAAGACTGGGTTGTGCTGGATAAATTCAGCAGTATTTACACCAGCCGCGATGCGCTCAACCCCATGGAAACCGCCCAGAGTAAAGTTCAGGAAGCAGTGAGCGTCGGCTATGAAGAACTGCGGACGAAACACGAGGCAGAATGGGCGAAATACTGGGAAACTTCGGATGTACGAATTGAGGGCGACGAAGAATCGCAGCGGGCGCTCCGGTTCACGACCTACCACGTCTTGATCACCGCGCCGCGCAACGATGACCGCGTGAGCATCGGCGCGAAAACGCTCTCTGGCTTGGGCTACAAGGGACATATTTTCTGGGACACCGAATTATTCTGTGTGCCGCCGCTCGTCCTTACACAGCCGAAATTGGCGCGTAACCTGTTGATGTATCGCTATCACAATTTGCAGGGCGCACGCAACAAGGCGAAGCTCAACGGCTACGAAGGCGCGATGTTCCCATGGGAAAGCACCGATACAGGCGAAGAAACGACGCCGCAGTGGTCAGACCCACAGCCCGACGGCTCACGTATTCGCATTTGGACGGGTGATAGCGAACAGCACATTTCCACTGACATCGCCTATGCCATTGATAAGTATTGGCGCTGGACACGCGACGACGAATTTTTGACCCGCTGCGGCGCAGAAATGATCCTCGATACCGCCGTGTTCTGGGGCAGCCGCGTTGAAGAAAAGAACGGGCGCTTCGAGATTTCACAGCAAATTGGACCCGACGAATATCACGAAAACATTGATAACAGTGTGTTCGTCAATCGTATGGTGGTCTGGCACTTACAGACCGCGCTCGATGTGCTGGACTGGCTTAAAGCCAATGCTCACGATGATTACAAGCGCCTGACGGGTTCGCTCAAACTAACGCTGGATCGGATTGCTCACTGGCGTGACATCACCGCCCGTATGTACATCCCGTTTGATACCCAACAGGGGATTCACATCCAGTTCCCCGGCTTTTTCGACATGGAATACATCCCCGTGCCGCATTACGAACCGCGCACGACCAGCGTACAGGCGATCATCGGACATCAACGCAGCATCCAGAGTCAGGTGATCAAACAGGCAGATGTCGTCATGTTGATGGCGCTGCTAGGCGAGTCGGTGGGGACACCCGAAGGCTTTAGCGTGCGCGAAGTCATGCTCAACAACTGGAATACCTACTTCCCGCGCACCGATCACGGCTCGTCGCTCAGTCCCGCCATGCACGCATGGGTTGCGGCGCGGCTTGGCTTGATGGATATCGCCTACGATATGTTCGACCATGCCGTTCACATCGACCTGCATGACAACAAAGGCAACGTGCGCGACGGAATGCACGCGGCGGCGTGCGGCGGCGTGTGGCAAGCCATGATCTTCGGATTCTGCGGTTTGCACCTCGACGCATCGGGTAATTTAGCCGTTGACCCGCATTTGCCCGAACACTGGCGTTCTGTCTCTTTCAATGTGTACCTTCGGGGCGAAAAACGGTCAATGACCGTCAAGAACCCCGTGTTGGTCTCCTCACCCGAACGGTGAGGTTCTATTGAGTTGTTCTGCTCTTTAATGGAGGATTTTGCTCATGCGTAAATCGTTTTTGTTGGTGGCATTAGCAGCTCTGCTGGTGCTGGCGGGCGCGGTTTCCGCGCAAGAACAAGTACTGCTTCGGTTGTGGACAGGGGCGTCATCGCCTGTTGAGAACGAATTTAAGACGGCTCAGGTTGAGGCATTCATGGCGGCGAACCCCACTATCACCGTCGATCTGTTGGTTGCCCCCGCTTATGGCACGCTGATTCAATCGGCACTTGCCAGCGGCGATTATCCAGATGTGTTCACGGTTGGGCAGTTTGATCTGCCGTCGTATGTTGACAGCGGCGTCTTGATGCCGGCTGGCGATTACATTGAAAACCCCGATGACCTGTATCCCGGTTTGGTACAAGCGTTCACGGGTGCAGACGGCGAAGTCTACGGCGTCCCGAAGGACTTCTCGACACTGGCACTCCTGTACAACAAAGACCTGTTCGATGCGGCGGGCGTTGAATACCCGTCGGCGGAATGGACATGGGACGATATGTATGCGGCTGCCGAAGCCATCACCAACGCCGATAACGCCGAAGGTGTCGTCGGTTTCAGCGCAGCAGCCGACATCAACCGCTGGTTGGCGTTCTTCTACGGCAACGGCGCTATGATCGCGGGCGAAGACGGTATGAGCGGCGTCAACAGCCCCGAAGGTGTGGCGGCGTTGGACTTCTACAGCAGCTTTGTGCGTGATGGCATCGGCGCACTGCCGAGCGATTTGAATGGCAGCGGTTGGAACGGTGAGGCTTTCGGACGTGGTTTAGCAGGCATGACCGTTGAAGGCAACTGGGCAATCGGCTACCTCAATGACTCGTTCCCCGAAGTGAACTGGGGCGTTGCTGAAATCCCCCTCGGTCCCGAAGGAACACGTAGTACACTGACCTTCACCGAAGCATGGGCAGTCGGCGCGAACACCGACCATCCTGAAGAAGCATGGATGTTGGTCAACTTCCTGACTGGCACCGAAGGCGCAGCCAGCGTCGCTACCGCCGGGTTCGGCGTCATGCCCGCCCGTATGAGCGCCGCCGATTCATGGCTGACAACACGCGGTGAAGCCTATCAAGCCTATGTGACCGGCGCAGAATACGCTGTTGCGCCCGTGTTCCCCCTCGGCTTTGGCGACTTCAACACCGCTTTCGGTGAAGCCACCAACGCAGTCATGTCAGGCGCGGAAGGCGCCCAAGAAGCGTTGGATGCTCTCGCTGAAACATGGAACGAAATTCAAGCCGAAAGCTAAATTGCGGACGGTCTAAGAATAGGGCGTACTCTAATGTGCGCCCTTCCACCAACGGGGTGAGCTTAATGGCTCACCCCGCTTTCTAAGAAAATGAACCACTATTGAGGGACAGCCATGACAACGACAACCGCCGCTGCATCCTCTAGGCAGCAAGCAGTAGATCAACCGAACGCCAAGCGGCAAGAGGCGGTGGCGGGACTAGCGTTTATACTCCCCGCGCTCCTCATCTTGGTCGTATTTCTCATTGTGCCACTATTCGTCGCCGCGTATTTTAGCTTTACCGATTGGAATGGGCGTACCCCCCTAACCAGTGCCGCTCCCTTTGAATACATCGGTTTCCAAAATTACCAACGCCTTTTGATCGATGGTCGGCGCGTGGATGACTTTTACAACGCCTTCAAAAACACCTTTTATTACGCGATGGGCGTCATTCCGACGCAAACCGTCCTCGCCCTATTCCTTGCGGTGATCGTCAATCAACGCTGGTTGAAAGGTCGCGGATTCTTTCGCACCGCCTTTTATTTTCCGTCGATCACCTCCTCTATTGTCGTATCAATGATTTTTCTGTTTATGTTTTCCAACACGGGACCCGTCAACGGGGCGTTTAAAGCAATTTTCCCCAATTATCAGTCGGTTTCGTGGTTGACCGACAATAACGGCATCCTTCACAACCTGCTCGCTATCTTCGGGGTCAACAGCGCCAACGTCCCGTTTTTGACGGACACCGAGATTTTCAGAATTTCGCTCTGGGAATGGCTCAGTGGACCTTCCGTTGCCATGTTCACCATCATGATTTTGGCGACGTGGACGACCATTGGTACGCTGATGGTGGTCTATTTGGCGGCGTTGCAAAACATCCCCGGTCAAGTCTACGAAGCGGCACAGGTCGATGGTGCAACCGCTTGGCAGACTTTCCGTCGAATCACACTGCCCCTGCTGCGCCCGACGACATTTTTCGTCGTCACACTGGGTTTGATCGGCACGTTTCAGGTGTTCGATCAAATCTACATCTTACAATCGGCGGTTACGCATCGTACCACCATGAGTATCGCCTATCTGGTCTACGATCAAGCCTTCCAGACCGACCCGAACATGGGACGAGCATCTGCTGTTGCGCTCACGCTGTTTATCCTCATTTTCGTCGCAACCATTTTGCAGCGGCGTTTCGTCGGCGGTGATCGCCCGGCGGATCAATAAGCGAGAAAGGGAAAATCCAACATGGCGACTCAAACTACCGCTGCCCGTTCTGCTGCACTGGAAGCCCCCTCCGGCAATGGGGAGACCCGTTTCAAATGGCAGCGTTTCTTCGTATTTATCGGCTACGGGCTGCTGATCTTCTTCGCATTCTTAGAAATTGCGCCATTCGTCATGACGGTGGCAAGTTCGTTCAAATGCGAACCCGCCATTAGCACCTATCCGGCGGCATTTATTCCCATTCCGCCGCTGGTCGAATGCCAGAACACCAGCGCGGAAGGCGTCAATTCACGGTTAAGTGCGGACGCTCAGGTGAATGGTGCGACGTTTAGCCCGACCACCAATGGCTATAACCGCATTTTGGGCGAAGGCGCAGAACTGCCACGCTGGGCGCTCAACACCATGATCTATTCGGTTGTGGTGACGATCATGCGCTTGCTGTTCGACTCAATGGCGGGCTATGCGCTGGCGCGTTTCCGTTTTCCCGGCAACCGCGTATTGTTCTTTATCGTGCTAGGCACATTGATGATTCCCGGCGTGGTGCTGCTGATCCCGCGCTTCTTGATGCTGAAAGAGATGGGCTTGCTCAACACCTACTGGGGCTATTTCCTCGTCTTAGGGGCAGATGCCTTTGGTATCCTGCTCATGAAACAATTCTTTGAAAACATCCCCAAAGAGATCGAGGAGGCGGCGTCTGTCGATGGCTCTAGCCGTTTCACGACGTTTTTCCGTATTGTGCTGCCTATGGCAACGCCCGCGCTGGTCGCGTTGACGATTTTCAGTTTTCAGGGGCAGTGGAACAATTTCATGGACGCGCTGATCATCGTCGGCACCAATACCGCGCTGTATAATCTGCCCATGGGCTTGACGATCTTACGCGGTTCGGGGCAAGACTTACAATTTGACCTGATCCTAGCGGGTTCGGTCATCACGACATTACCAATGGCGGTGATCTTCTTCATCTTCCAACGCTATTTTGTCGAAGGCGTCAGCTATTCTGGCATCAAGGGCTAACACAATCTAGCCTCACCCCCAGCCCCCTCTCCGAAAAGCGAGAGGGGGAGCAAAGCAGACTCGTGAAGTCCCCTCTCCCTTGGGAGAGGGGATTTAGGGGTGAGGCAAAAGTAAGAGAGGTATTTCAGCATATGCTAGACGGTTTGCGGGTGGGGTGGCGTGCCATACGTCACCTTAATCATCGAAGTCACCTGTATGTTTGGGGCAATATCCTGTGGTTGATCCTCTCGCTCCCGCTTGTGACCGCGCCCGGCGCATGGATGGCACTCGTCCGCCTCAGCTACGTAATGCATCGTGATCCCGGCGTCACAATGGATGATTTCTGGAAGGGTTTCCGCGAAAATTGGCGGCGCGGGATCATTCTGGCGTTCATCAACGCTTTGATCCTCGTGATCAACCTCGGCAACTTGATCAGTTATTGGAATATGCCGGGGCTGCTCGGATTTTTTCTGCGAGCGTCGTGGGGGTTCGTGCTGGTCGCGTGGTTCGCCTTGCAGTTGTACGCTTATCCTCTGTTCTTTGCGATGGAAAAGCCCACGCTGTTCGGCGCGTTTCGCAACGCGGGCGTGATGATCCTTCAAAACCCGCTGTATACGCTCGTCATTGTGATCATCGGCGCGATCTTCATTGCGCTAGGGGTCGTCTTGCCGCCTATTTTGATTTTGCTAACCGGCGGGGCAGTCGCTTCGCTGGCGAACACCGCTGTGCAAAATCGCTTGTGGGCGGCGGGAATTCAGCCGCGCCCCGTCGAACTGGACGAGTCTGCGGAACAGTCGTTTTATGCCGATTATGAGGCTTAATTCGATTTGTAGGGATTATGAGTTATATTCACGTTTGAATTCACCGTCGTAATATTTTCAGAAGCATTATGCCCACAATCAAAGATGTTGCCAGAGAAGCCGGTGTGTCTATCGCCACTGTCTCTTATGTTCTGAATGACAAAACGGCTTCGGTGAGCGAAGATACCCGCCGTCGTGTGTGGTCGGCAGTTCGCAAGACGGGCTACCGTCCCAACGTCACCGCGCGAAATTTGCGTTCCAGTCAGAGCCGCTTGATCGGCTATGCGTGGCATGAAGTTCCTCACGATATAGTCAATCCCGTGTTGGAGCATTTCACCTTTTCGCTGGCGCGGGCAGCAGAAGCGGCGGGCTATCATATCCTCACGTTTACCTACCCCATAGAAGACCCGATCCCCGTCTATGACGAACTGATCCGCACGGGGCGCGTTGACGCCTTCGTCATCGGCAGCACCACTTATGAAGATACCCGCGTGAAGTTCCTCAAAGAACAGGGATTCCCGTTCGTGTCGTTCGGGCGTTCCAACAACGATTGGGATTTCAATTGGGTCGATGTAGACGGTCAGCGCGGCATTGCCGAAGGCGTCGCTTACCTTGTCAGCTTGGGACACCGCAATATCGCGGCGGTGGTGTGGGAAGCAGGCTCACTCACGGGCGATTATCGCTATGCGGGCTACCTCGAAGGCTTGCAGCAAGCGGGAATCCCCTTCAATCCCGATTATGTGGTGCGCGGTGAACACAGCGACACGACGGGCTGTCAAGCAGTTGATTACCTGCTCTCGCTGCCCCAACCCCCAACGGCGATTGTCGCCATCAGTGATCTCATGGCAGTCGGTGTGATCAACGAGGCAGAGCGTCGCGGGATCAGCGTCGGGCGTGACCTCTCGGTGATCGGCTTCGATGATGCGCCTATGACGCAGTATATTCGCCCCGCGCTGACCACGCTGCAACAGCCGCTTTCGACTATCGCCCAAACCTTGATCGCCATGCTCGAAAACACGCTTAAAGATGTCGCCTCGTATGAGCGGCACATCCTCTTACCCCCGCGCTTGATCGTGCGCGAGTCGTGCGGATCAATTTAACCTTACCTCACGACCCCTCTCCGTTCGGAGAGAGGTTGGGGGTGAGGCTAACCGATCTTCTCCAGCACATCCCCCACCGTGATTCCGCCCAACCCCGGCAAGCGCACATGAGCGCGGCTCACATCGGCTGTGCCTAACCCGACTGTCCAGAAACCGCCTTTCAGCGCCGCGTCGATTCCCGCTTCGGCGTCCTCAAAGACAATCGCTTGCGTGGGCGTCACATCGATTCGTCCCGCCGTCCACACGAACAAATCGGGGGCGGGCTTGGTATGCACCACGCTGAACCCGTCGCCAATGCCGTCAAACAGGTCGATCAACTCCAGCTTTTCAAGCGCGGGCTTGGCATTCTTACTCGCAGACGCTACCGCCAGCTTGAGTCCCCTGCTTTTCGCTTCCAACAGCAGATCACGCACGCCGGGGAGCGCGTCCTCCGGCTTGATCGTCTCCAAATATTCCAGATAGTAGCCTTGTTTGCGTGCCATCCATGTTTCGGCAGTCGCTTCATCAATTGGGCGACCTTTCAAAATGCGGTTGAGGCTTTCCCGCCGCGACACACCGCGCAACTGCTCGTTATCTTCCCGCGTAAAGGGGATGCCTTCTTCTTTGGACAGGCGATCCCACGATTGATAATGAAATTCGGCGGTGTCGGTGATCACCCCGTCCAAATCGAACATAAACGCTCGAATATCAGGCGACATCAGCATCCTTTCGGTATAATTAAATCCATGAAACGAACCCTGCTTATTCTACCCATTCTAATCCTCATTGTCGCCTGTGATCCTCTCGCGCCGATCCTCACGCCGACGCCGCAGGTGATCATCGTGACGCCCGAAGCGTCGATTACGCCGATTCCATCAGCGACCCGCCCGCCCACCAGCACACGCGAACCGACCCCGACGCCGAGCAATACGCCGCCGCCGACTGCGCTCCCGTGTACCGAAGATGGCGGACAAGTCATCCTCTTTGATGATTTTCGCAGCACATCAGCGGGCGAGGTTTTGCCTTATAACGTGTATATTCCGCCCTGTTACCTCGAAACCGAACGGCGCTATCCCGTCGTGTTCCTGTTTCACGGGCTGCGCGAAAATGAATCCCAGTGGGTTGATCTCGGCGCGGCACAGGCGCTCGATCAAGGTATTCGCTTAGGGGCGCTCCCGCCGATGATCCTTGTCATGCCCGACTACGGGTCAATTGGCACAGACAACGAGTTCCCGCCCGATCCATCGTATGAGACGGTTGTCCTCGATGAACTGCTCCCCGTGATCGAACGCGATTTCTGCACCATCAACACGCGGGCGAGTCGTGCCATCGGCGGCATTTCGCGCGGCGGATTCTGGGCATACGAAATCGCCATGCGTCACCCTGATCAATTCAGTCGCGTAGGGGGTCACAGCGCCTCGTTTGATCCGACCAACGCGCCGCCCGCCTTTAACCCGCTTGAACTGGCGCTCAACACGCCCTTCCTGAACGAGTCGAATCTCGCCATGTACATTGATAATGGCGCGGCTGATCCCGCTGGCGAAGAACTGCAATTGTTTTCTAGCCGCCTCAGTTCGCGTGGGATCGCGCATACCTATGTGATTCATCCGGTGGGCGCTCACGATGATGAATACTGGCAAGCACACATCCCCGAATACCTTGAGTTTTATGGGCGGGATTGGACGCGCAACACGTCGGAACTACCTAGCTGTTTAGAGCCGAGTTCGTGATATGCCGACACCCTTTTCACATTTGGTCGCGGCGCAATCCATACTGGACGATCCAGCGGTTGCGCCGGACGTTCGCCGCTTGATCAACGACCATGCCGCCGCTTTTCTGCTCGGCAGCGTGGTCGCAGATGGGCATTTTCTCGGCAAACTACGCCGTGATGAGACACATTTCTACAGCTATGATCGCCCGATCACGCTCACTCTCTGGCGCGTGATGTTCGAGAAATACCCGTCGCTGTGGCACGCCGCCGATGAGGATCAGCGGGCATTTCTGGCAGGTTACGTCTTTCATCTGACGATGGATGAAGTGTGGACGATGGACATGCTGCATGTCTACTTTGCTCAAGGCGAGTGGGGGACGCGGGAACAGCGTTTCTTGATGCTGCATGTCCTGTTGATTGACATGGATGAGCGCGATCAAGCCTTGCTGGATGATCGCTCATTCGCGGCGATGCTTGATGTTCAGCCGGGGGAATGGCTGCCGTTTATGTCGCCGCCTGTTTTGCGCCAGTGGGCAGACCTCATGTACCGCCAGATCAAGCCAGCGGGTCGCAGCGAAACGCTGGATATTATCGCGCCGCGTGTGGGCATGACTCCCGCCGAACTCCGCGCCGTGCTAGACGATCACACCCGTGTAGAGCGTGAACTGTGGGCGCACATCCCCCGCGCCGCCCTCGCAGGGATCGAATCCCGCATGAGGGATCGCGCCCGCGCCGAAATGCTCACCTACCTGCAACAAACAAAAGAAAATGCCTAACGCAAAGCCGCAAAGTACGCAGAGAGAAGATTTAGATTCTCACCTTACGCAGATCGTTATTTCTGACCCCACCCCCGACCCCTCCCCGAATTCGAGGAGGGGAGCAAGCAGACTCCTGTTTTCGCCCTCCCCTGAATTCGGGGGAGGGAGGCGAGCGCAGCGAGCGGGGTGGGGGTCAAACTGACACCCTGCGTAAGGTGAATTTCTAGTCTTTAGTGGGATTGAATCACGGGAGCGAAATAATGCGGATGTCTCTACCGACAAATGACGCACTCACGGCGTTTAGTGACGACGTTCCGTGGATGGAGATTGAGCGCCAACGACGGCAGTTCAATCGCCTATTAGACACCTTGCAAGAAGGAGACGACACGCTGCCCCTTGATCGCATTTCTGAAGCGGTGGGCGCACCCGTGAGCCTTTACAATGCAGAGACTTCTGATGGCGGCAATGTCATCCTTTCGGAATTTGGTGATCGTAAAGTAATTTTAGGGAGTGCGGTCAGTAAACGCTATCGCGCCGGGCATAGCTTGAAAGAGAGTATTGTCCCTTACAACCTCAACCCCAGCGTGAATCACACAAATGTCGCGGAAACCGAAGACTCGGTGACGCGAATGCGCGTGATCGGTGCGGAAATCGAATTAGGTGTGCTTCACGAGGATGGCGCGTCTCCCACCGAAGTCGAAGTACAGGGCTTCATGAACGCCTACTACAACAATGCGCTGAGGATTGGTATTTACCCCAAACTTGACCGCGAAGCCTGTCAATATCAAGTCGAAGCGCACATCGCGCCGAGTGTGGGCTATGTCAAAACGCGCAGCGCCCTGAATGGCATTTTGACCGCGCTTGCCGCTGCCAGCCGCGATACCAACCTGATCACGGCGGTGTTCTCGTGTTACCCCACCGAGTCCGACTTCAAGATGACCGATCATCCGAAAGTCCAGACAGCCGTTGACCTCATGCTAGAAGTGAACGGCTTGTTTCCCGAATATGCGCGTCGTCTAGCAGAGGCACAAGCCCGCTACCATGTCGATCCGGCAACGTGCCATCATGTGAATATGTTCCGCAATCAGGGCTGCCACATTCATATCGATCTCGCGGGACGTTCCGAAGCATTGGGCTTACTCACGTTCTATACCGTCCTCAAAAGCGCGACGGCGGTTGCAAATTCGGCAGTCTTGAAGGGCTGCCCGTTCGTCAATGGCACCTGTGATCCTGAACTGCTCGATGCCCGCGAATACGTGCGTTCGACCACCGTCACGGGGCGCTATCTTCAACTGCCTATCAGCCCTCACTTGATGCCCGACGGCTTGGATCAATACGCCCATTTATTGTTGTCAGAACGGGCGAACGCCACCGGACGCGCCATGATGTTCAACGATGATCTTGGGCTGCCCATTTCAGTGATGCATAACCCCATCGGGCGCATTCGTCCCGATCTTGGAACGGCGAAGCGCGTGTGTACCGTCGAAAGTACCGGAATGCCGACCAACGTCAGCGCCGCACGTATGGCAGCGGTCATCACTGATTTCGAGTTCACTCATTCGGTGATGGAGTCGTATTTCCGCAAGTACGGCTGTGATCTTGAGCCAATGCAGAATGATAAAGATATGTGGGATATTGTGGGTCCGCTTCCCATTGACACATTTCAGGCACAGCAAGACCAGTCGGATCGTCTCGGTACAGATATGACGCTCACGACTGCCAGCGGGCGTGAGATGCGCCTCTCCGAGTTCTACGCCATGAAGCGACGTTTCATGCATCAGGCCTTAGACGAAGTGGACGAAGTGACTCCGCGTGACATTGATGATGTCTATACCAGCTTGGAGCGAATGCTTGAACCGTTGAGCGGTCACGAAGCCAAGACGATTCACCAGTACATCAACGATCCCAAACTCCGCAGCACGGGCAATTGGGGACGTATCCTGCGTGATTCGTTCATCGAGGCGGGCGGCGTTCCCGGTGAGCATTGCCCCGACGCCGTGCTGACCGTCGTCAAGCAGACTCACGCTGCCATGCACCAACGCTACCTTCAAACTTAGCCACAGGTGAAAAGTTAAAAGTGGAAAGCTCACCTTACGCAGATCGTTATTTCTGACCCCACCCCCGACCCCTCCCCGAATTCGAGGAGGGGAGCAAGCAGACTCCTGTTTGCGCCCTCCCCTGAATTCGGGGGAGGGAGGCGAGCGCAGCGAGCGGGGTGGGGGTCA
>JBBQRJ010000097.1:0-12665 GCA_038214955.1 Aggregatilineales bacterium
CGATCAATCAGCACCGTCAGGGATGCCTCATCGACAGTCGAATAAATGAACCGTGCGACTTCGCCATTCTGGTCAATGACGAATGTTTCCGGCACGCCCTGAATGTGATACAGGTCTTTGCTCACTTCCGAACGCGGATCATCGACGTTGGGGTAGGTCAAGCCGTATTCCTGCATGAACTCAAGCGAGTCATCTGGTTCGTCGGCAAACGTGACGCCCAACACGACCACGCCCTGATCTTTATAACGATTCCACAGGCGCTCTAAGGCGGGCGCTTCTTCACGGCAGGGTCCGCACCAACTCGCCCAGAAGTTGATCACGACAATGTTCCCGCGCTGTTCCGACAGGGTAAAAGGCTGCCCGTCGAAGGTCGTCAGCGTGAAGTCGGGCGCAAGTCCTGATGTGGGCTGCGTTTGGTGCTGGCGTAGGAGCGCGAACCCCACCACTAGCACGGCGACCACCACGCCCGCAAGCAGCACAATTGACCCTGTGCTTAACCCGCGTCGTGAGTTGGTTTTTTCTTCCTGTTCAAGCTGTTCCAATAAATCTGACATCGGTTACTCGCGTAAATCACGTTCCAGTATGGAACGATAAGAATCATTTCTGGTATCTGTCTCCCCCTTGGGAGAGGGGGTTGGGGGGTGAGGCTCACTCGTATTAGCCCGCTGCCAGCGCGTGAACGTTAGCACGGCGATCACCAGCGCGATCCCCGCGAGGATGAACGGCGTATACACCGACAGCGCCCGCAGTGCGGGGTCTTGGGGTGTAGCGAGGACTCGCTCTCCATAGCGCCGCGCAAACGAGTCGATCACCTGCTGCGCGGTTTGCCCTTCGGTCAACTGCGTGTGAATTTCTTCGCGCCATTGCACGCACGCTTGCGTTTGACAGGCGTCCAGCGTTTCATTCGGGCAAACGGGACAGTAAAGCTGTTTCGCCACGCGGTTTACATCGTCTGCCGTGACCGCGATTTGCGCCAGCGTCGGGTATGCTGCGATCAGACACACCCACACAATCGCCAGTAGGGACGCCCAACGGGGCGTCCGCTTTCTAACCTCACCCCTAAATCCCCTCCCTGAATTTGGGGATGGGCAGGAGGGTGGGGTCTGTCCCCCCTCTCCTATTTTCGGAGAGGGGGCTAGGGGATGAGGCTGGCTTTTAGGGGCTAGAGGTTGAATCTTCACGCCGCCGCCCCCATACGCGATCCCACTGATTCGCGTTCTTTCACCCGCACAGACTCACTCGGCGCAACCGAAATCAGCGTGCCGAGGATTAAAATAATCCCGCCCCACCACACCAGATTGATGAGCGGATTGATGTACACTTTGAGCGTCACCGTCGATCCATCATTGGCGCTTGACGCCAGCAGCACGTAAAAATCATTCTCAATCGTGCTGTGCGACCCGGCGATGTTCATTTGATTCATGCCCGTTGCTTGCGGGAAGAAGTCGTGACGCGGGCGCAAACGCGCAATTTCTGCGCCATTACGCAGCAGAGTCAGGTTAGCGATGTCCATCACGCGGCTGTCTTCCGCAATCTGGTTCATGTCCAACCCGTCAAAACGCAGGGTATAACCGCTTAATTCGAGCGTTTCGCCAACTGCCAGCGTGCGTTGAGTCTCCACTTGAAACAGCGTTGAGCCAATCACGCCGATCCCGATCACGGTGATTCCAAGATGCACAATAAAGCCCCCATAGCGGCGGCGATTCTTGCCAAAAATGGCGATCATAGCGAGTGGGAAGGCTTCGCCCGTGTTTTTGCGCCGTGCAACTGCCCCGCGATACGTCTCATAAATGGCGACATACCCCGCGAAAATCACCACACCGTAGCCGAACAACGCGCCGCCGTCCCGCGTGCCGCTCACGAATGTGATCACCAGCGTGATCAGCGTGAGCGCAATGGGGACAAGCATCGACTTCCCTAAGCGCCGCGCTGATGTTGCGCCCCACGCCGAGAGCGGGGCGATCCCCATGAGGATGTACAGCGCCACAAACAGCGGCGCGGTCACGCCGTTGAAATAGGATTTGCCAAGCGTAATATCCGTGTTCATCACCAGTTCGGAGAGGATCGGTGCGCCGAAGCTGCCCCAGAAAATCGCCAATGCCAGCGCCACGAACACGACATTATTCAGCACAAACAGCGATTCGCGGCTGATCATGCCCGCGAAACCGCGTTCATCGCTTAAGCGTCCCGTGTTCCAGCGCCACAGCACCAGCGCCACAGAGATGATCGTTATGCTGCCCCAGAACAGGAACATCGGAATGCCGATCCCGCTTTGCGCGAAGCTGTGAACGCTTTCCACCAAGCCAGATCGAGTCGCAAACGTCCCAAAAATCACCGCGCTAAACGTGAAGATCACCAGAAACATGTTCCAGACCTTCAACATGCCGCGCTTTTCCTGAATCATGACGCTGTGCAAGAACGCCGTTCCCATCAACCAGGGGATAAACGCTGCATTCTCGACGGGATCCCAGCCCCAGTAGCCACCCCATCCCAATACGTCATACGCCCAGCGACCACCGAGCAGTAAGCCAAGCGAGAGGAACAGCCATGCGATCAACGACCAGCGCCGCGCCGCCTTGATCCAGTTCGTGGACAGGTCGCCCGACGCCAATGCAGACATGGCGAACGCGAACGGGATCACAAAGCCCACAAAGCCGAGATAGAGCATGGGCGGGTGAATGATCATGCCGAAATGTCGTAACAGCGGGTTCAATCCGCGTGCCGTTTGCGCCAATCCCAACGCCTCTGGCGCTTGAGCATTCGGCGGAATGAATAGGTAGGCAAGGACGGACGAATTCGCCGTGAGGTCAGGTGTCAGCCAGTAGCGCACAAACGGGTTCTCGACGAACAGCACCAACCCGACGAAAAACGCCAGCGTCGCCATGCAGTAGGCGATGAAGTACGGCATCAGCGGACGGTTGCGCCGCCAATTGATGAGCGTGGCGAAAAACGTGAACAGGCTCATCAGCAAGCACCAGAACAACAGCGATCCTTGCTGCGATCCCCAGAGCGCCGTGAATCGGTAAAACGTCGGCGTACTGGGGTCACTCACCTGCCACACATATGCGATCTGATACTGGTGAGTCAGAAGCGCCGCCATCAGTGCTGTACACGAGAGGAGCAGCAGGGGAAAAGTAATCAGCGAGGCGTTGCGCCCCGTGAGGATGATACGTTCAGAGCGAATACGCGCCCCATACACCGACGCGATGATCGCGTAGATCGCTGCAAGGAACGCTAACCCTAGCGTGACAATTCCGATTTCAGCCAGCATAGGTTTATGCACCCATGTCGGATAACTCGGCTTGTGATGGTCCGCCCTCAATGAAGCGGGACGGGCATTTCAGGAATAGATCGCTCGCGTGAAACACGCCATTCTCGTCAAGCGCCCCGCTGAGGATGGCTTGCGCTTCATTTTGCAGCAGTTCAGGCATCACCTGATTTTCCACGCGCACACGAATACGGCTGGCGTTCGGATTGTTGACCGCATGGTTCAGCGCCAGCGCGAGGTCGTCATAAGGTTCTTGCACGTTGGCAATCGTGAACTCAATCGTCAGGGTTTCCGTATCGTAGGTGATCGTATCACCGAGTACCGCCCCCGTGATGCGTACCGTTTGACCGAGATATTCTGGCTTGCTCAACAATTCATCTACCGAAATGAAGTAACTCGCTCCGGTCAAGGTGCCGGAAATAATCAAGTACATCACCGCGCCGAGGATAAGCAGCCCGCCGATCAAGAACTTGAGCCGTTCACCGCTCCGACTTGAACGCACGGGAACGGAGATTGCGCTCTTTTCCCACGTTGCCATATGATTCTCCCACTCAACTCCATAGAACTTTATTTTACCCTATTGTGATTGTCGTCACAATAGGGGCGCCATTTAACTTGTTGGCGGCTGATTTCCGCGTCGGAATAAGTTCAAACCGCCGACTAACGCGACTGTACCAATACCGAGCAGCAGCATCAACAGGGCAGACCCGGCAGGGGTTTCACTCTCATTGTTCGCTGCTTCTTCGGCGTGATCTTCTTCGACATCGCCCGCTGCTGCTTCAACTTCCGTCGTTTCTTCGGTGACGCTTTCCGTCCCGGTTTCCGATTCTACCGTCGCTTCTTGCGCGGTTGCTGCTTGTTTTGGGTGTGCAAACGACGCGATCACCAGTAGGGAAAGGACTAGGGCTATCAGGGTTTTCATCTTGATCTTGTTCTTCATGCAGGGTGACTCCTTACAAGTCAGGTCATAGGGTTTCATTGTACCGCACATGAAAAACCCCTCGCTACATGCAAGGGGTCGCGTACTTCCCCTCTCTGAATTCAGGGAGGGGTATATTCGATTTGCCAGCCTACCTTATTCTTGCGTCTCTAGGAAGGCGACCAAATCTGCCAAATCTTGATAGGACAGACGCGCACCGAAGTTCGCCGGCATCAGGTTTTGGTAATTAGGTGCAATGTACGCTGCCGAGTGAATGATGCTTTCCGCGAGGTACTGTTCGCCTGTGTAACCCGCCAGCAGCGGATCAGCGAGGCGTTCAGTCTCAACGCGAGTCCATGTGCCAGCCATCGGCGGCGCGACAATCCCCGCCAGATGACAACCTGCACACGCAAGACTGCCGTTGTAAAGCGACTGACCGTTGTTCGGGTCGCCTACATAATTGACGAGTTCCGCCACAATCGTTTCAGTCGGTGTGTCTACACCAACAGCATTCTCAAGCGCGGCACCACTCGCAGAGGGTTCAATCGGGTATTGATTGACTGCGTTCGCGTCTTCAACAGTCCAGTCTTCGCCCTTATCCCAATTGAGGATGAAAGTCACAAGATCGTTCAGTTGGTCGTCACGCAGCGAACCGCCCGCCGTCTGCGACCACGCTGGCATTGCACGGGGCCAGTAGCTTTCGCTGACCGGACGCCCATGAATCAGCGTGGTGAACACAAAGGTATACAGGGTGCTGCCCCAACCCAGATTCACCAAACGGCTCGGTTCTTCGGGGTTGTATCCGCGATCTACTGCGGTTTGCAGCGATGTGCTGATCGCTTGCCGTTCGGTCACGAGTTCTGACAGACGGGTTTCAATCTCCGCTTTACGGGCGTCGGTTGTGCCTGCGGCGTCGCGTTCGGCGGTCAGCGTGTCCGTTTCGAGATTGGCTTCCGCGAGGAAGTCATGCCCGAACAGGAAGGGGCTGTCCAAACCGGGGGCAATACCCGTTAGTCCGCGTCCGTCTAGTCCATGACATTCGGAACAGTAAGTTGCAAACATCCCCGCACCGCGTTCAATCGAACGGGCGGTGTACTGCCGCTCGAAGGCTTGCATACGCCCGCCTTCGTTGATGGCAATCCACCCGACCAAAACCATGATCAGCAGGAAGGACACTGTTCCGACAAGGATACGTGATTCTATACGTTCAACGAGCATTCGTTGTAGATTCATAGCTTACGTTCCCGGCGCTGAGAAATACTGCGAATTCTCGTGAATAAAGATGTGATTGTTGTTGATACGCCAAACCGGATTGCCTTCCGCGTCCCGAACGAGCGTCGGCTGACCGTTCTCATTGAGGATCGGGCGACCATTCTCGTTTACATAATCGTTCCACACGATCATGACATCGATGCGCTTCAAGCCGTCTTGCACGTCGGTGATGATCACCCCGCCCCATGCGTTTGGCAGTTCATTCGGACGCGCTTCAATAGCCATGCCAAATTCTTCCAACACATGGTAGAGTTCGCCTCCATCGTCTGGCAGCGGCGTAAAGTTCAGGCTTGTGACGGGCAAATGATGCGTTGCCTCTAAGAAGCCTACCAGCGTCGTAGCGGCTGTAGCCTGTTCACCATTTTCAATTTCTTCATTGAATGCGGCAACTACTTCAGCTTCTTCACCCATGCCCGCTTCAAATTGACGGGTGGTGTACATGCCG
Source organism: Aggregatilineales bacterium (assembly GCA_038214955.1). GTDB lineage: Bacteria > Chloroflexota > Anaerolineae > Aggregatilineales > Phototrophicaceae > Flexifilum. The sequence continues at coordinate 5,905 of JBBQRJ010000097.1, forward strand.
GAACGCAGTTCGTCATACGGGACGGGGCGAATGTGACCCATATGGTTATGGGCAGGTTCTTTCACCATCTCGTTGATGATTTCTGAGTCCGCAGACGTGACGACGCCAAATTCAGACAGCCCCATGTAACTGAGGATCACCGTCATAGCGATCATGCCGAAAGCGAACGTCAGTTGGAAGCGGCGATGCGCCCAACGGCGGCTTGGCGCGGTATCGACATACGGGACAACCGCGAGGACGACCACGTAAAGCGTTGGGAAAATAATACCCCAGAACACTTTATCACCCAGCTTCAACGCGCCTTGCACCCACAAGAAATACCAAGGGGCAGTCGTGCCGAGCGGAGTCACTTGCGGGTCAGCATGGCTTTCAAGCGGCGCATGGAAGAACCATGTCACCAAGATGACCAGGATCAACGATGTGACCCCAATCCACATAATTTCGCTGGTCAATACGTCCGGGATGAAATACACACGCTTATCTAGCGGCACGCGCTTGGCGGTATCTTCCCCGATATTTTCTTCTTTAGGTGGCAAGCTGTGAGCGTGTATGACCACTTTATAATAGTGGACGCCTAAGAACACGAACAACAGCGCAGGCAGCGCCAGAACGTGCAGCAGGTAGAAACGCAGCAAACCGTTCGCGCCGATTTCAGGACCACCGCGCAGCAGTAAGTTGAGGTTTGTACCCACTACTTCGGGGGGCGCGGCTTCAACCATCGAGGCTCCAATCGTCACCGCCCACAGCGCCAACTGATCCCACGGGAGCAGGTAGCCGCTAAAGCTGAGGACCATGGTGAACACCAGCAGCATAATGCCGCTGAACCACGTAAATTCTCTCGGCTTTTTATAACTGGCGGTGAGGAACGTCCTCAACATATGCAACGTGACGATCAAGACCATCGCTTCTGCGCCTAAACGGTGCAAGTCGCGCATGAACTGACCGAGCGGGACGTTCGCCATAATCGCAAGCATGTTTGCATAAGCGACTTGCGGCGACGGTGTATACCACACCATCAGGAAAATACCCGTGATCGTCTCGAAGAAAACGAAATAAGTGGACAGCCAGCCGAGCCGGAATTCAGGATACAGCCCTGTCACTGACTTATGGAAATAACTTGGGCGCATATGCAGCCAAAAACCGTCCGCGTGCGGTTGCAAACGCGGGTTCGGTTTACGGCTCGGCGGGTCGCCTCGTAATGCTTCACGCAGGTCTTGGACGTTCATCCCTGCGGTAAAGCGTTCTACGACGCTGTTGATCCCCTCGTACAATGCACGCCGAAGTCCCTTTTCTTTCACATCATCTAGAAATGATGGAAACGGGAGTACCGACATTCGTTCTACTCCTTCTCCCAGTAAGTTAGACTTTACCGTCGCGTTTGAGGCGCGTACCAGTGTCGATAGCCACTGAAGCGATTTCGCGCCCAGCTAGATCAATGGGGTCGCCGCTGGCGTTTTGAACCACTGTGCTGCCATCGGTGAATGTGAGCGTTGTCTTGAAGCGATCAAGGCTGCGCGGGGCGGGACCTTCGATATAGGTGCCGTCGATCAGATACTTCGACCCATGACACGGACACTCAAAACGGAAATTGACATCTACCCACTTCGGCAAACAGCCGAGGTGTGTACACACCGCATATAGAATGACCAAGCCTTTGTCCGAATTGCTGACCCAGAAGCGACCTTCCGGTACGTTCAGGGGTCCGCTGCCTACCGACGGAACTCGGTCTGCCGCGAAGCTGAACACGCCGCCAAATGTCCCTTCTTTGAAGCGAGGAAGCGAGAACCAGATGATGGTCGCAGTTGCCTCACCCAACAGAAGCGCCATAGACGCGCCCCAGATGTAATATAAGAACTCGCGGCGGTTCGGCGCGGCAACTTGCACCTGTGGAGCCGTTCTCGCTTGTGCAGTAGAAACCTTGGTTTCAACGGCGGTTGTAGTCATCGATGACCTACCTCCCTAAACTAGGGCAAAAATCTAAGAAGCCGCACTCTGAGAGAGAGTATAACGCACAGTACGGCGCAAAGACAGTGAATGAAAAAGGTGACACTTTAACGTGTCAAAGCTCTTTGTAAAATGTATCACAATTGGTAGGGGATTGTCAAAAAGCACTCATGTGTTTCTCGCTAGTCTCCATATTCGTACATTCCCCACTTGCACGCACATGCACGCGCAGACGATAATAGCAGATTGACGTTTAAGCATTTTCGGAACAGCAAGGTGCGTTCGACCACCCTTTCATACGATCTTCTCTCCCGCTGGCGGGACAGCTAGATGAACAACCAAAAACGGCGTCCCCTTCCAATCCCGGTACTTGTCGAGACGACGGATAAACTGCGCTATTTCACGGATCGTTGGGCATCTGAAAAGCTGATCGCGCTCGACACGGAATCCAACAGCCTCCACGCCTACCGTGAACGGGTCTGCTTGATCCAGATTTCCACGCGCAAGCACGATTACATCCTCGACCCGTTACGCATCACCAACATGCAGCCGCTTGCACCGCTGCTGGCAGACCCGAACATCGAGAAGGTCTTTCACGCGGCAGAATATGACCTGATGTGTATGAAGCGCGATTTCGACTTCACGTTTGTCAACCTGTTCGACACGATGATCGCGGCACGTATTTGCGGCTATAAACAGGTGGGCTTAGGCTCACTGCTCAATGAACTCCATGCAGTCGAAGTGGACAAAAGCCATCAGCGTGATAACTGGGCGGTGCGACCTCTGCCGCACAGCAGTTTGCTTTACGCGCAAATGGATACGCACTACCTGCCCGCATTGCGAGATCATTTCGTCGCAGAAATGGCGCGGCTCAACCGGAAAGAAGAAGCGTATGAGGCGTTCCGTGATGCAATTGAAGTGCCACCCGCCCGCCGCGTCGAGTTTGACCCGGAAGGCTACTGGAAAATTGCGCTCCCTAACCAGATGAATCGCCGCCAAGCTGCGATTCTGCGCGAACTCTATCACTGGCGTGAAGAAGTCGCCCGCGAAAAAGATGTGCCAGCCTTCAAAGTGGCGCTCGATAAAACGCTCATGCAGCTTGCGTTGGCAGCCCCCGCCAAAATGCATGAAGTCGAAGCCGTTCATGGTTTGTCGCAAAACGTGATACGCAATCAGGGACGCGCTATCATCGACGCGGTAGAGCGGGGCAAACATGCGAAAGTCCCTCAACCGCCGCCGCCCGAACCTACCCCCGATCCGCTGATTGTGGATCGCTATACGGCGCTGCGAGAATGGCGCAAAAATCGGGCTTTACAGCGCGGCGTTGAATCAGACGTGATCATTCCAAAGGATGCATTGTGGGCATTGGCAGAACACGCGCCCAAATCGCTGGAAACCATGAGCGTTGTTCCCGGCATGAGCGAATGGCGCATTGCCAACTACGGTATAGAAATCCTTGAGGTTATTCGCAAATATCCGTAGACTTTAACGAAAACTCCTAACCTTTGCTTTCTCCCCTCTCCACTTGGAGAGGGGCGGGGGGTGAGGTTGCTTTGATCTCCCTCTGAATTTGGAGAGGGGTCAGGGGTGAGGTTGCTTTTTAATCGCTAACCGCTACATCTAAAAGGAGACTCAATGGCACATGCTGCTGCTTCATCGCATGATGAACACGCCCATCATCATCATAGTAAAGCCCCACGTCTGGTAACAGAGTCCTCGCATCGTCGTGTCGGATGGCTGGAACTGTTCTACGATCTGGTTTACGTAGCGACTATCGTTCAGCTTGGCAACAAATTGAGCGAAAGTGTCACGGTAGATGGCTTCATCGCCTTCGTGCTGCTGTTTATCCCGATCTGGTGGGTGTGGATGGGAACGACCTTCTACGCCAATCGCTTCGATGCTGACGATCTTCCTCATCGCGCCTTGATCTTCGGGCAAATTTTCGTCGTATCTGCGCTGGCGATCAGTGTCTATGACGGCTTAGGCGAAACCGCCGTCGGTTTTTCATTGGCATATGCGGCGGCGCGTGGTTTGCTCGTGCTGATGTATTTACGTGCGGCGCGACACGTTCCGCAAGCGTCCGCGCTTGCCAATCGCTATGCGGCTGGTTTTGCGCTGGCATCGCTCGTCTGGTTGATCGCGGCGTTCGTCCCGCCACCGTTCCGTTTTTTCGTGTGGGGCATCGGCTTGGGCATCGACTTTTATACGCCGCTTTCGCCCGAATCACGCCACTTACAGCGTCAGCTTCCGCCAAGTCCCCATCATCTCCCGGAACGTCTCGGCTTGTTCACGATCATCGTGTTTGGCGAATCCTTCATCAAAGTGATCGGCGGCTTTGCGGGTGAAGATCATGTGCTGTTGAATCATGTTTTTGTCGGGCTGCTTGGCTTGATCTTGGTGGGTTCGATCTGGTGGATTTACTTCGAGAATGTGGCGGATCGCGCTGTGGATTGGGCGCAAGGCGGCACAACATGGATTTATACTCATCTGCCCTTGCAACTTAGCTTGATCGCGCTGGCAGTCGGCATTTATAAGCTAATCCACCTTGAAGAGTACGACACAATTCCCGATAACTATCGTATTCTGATCACAGGAGCAGTTGCGCTGGCGCTGTTCACCACCGCCATCATTGAACGATTTACGGTCAAGAATGTGGGTGAGCAAAGCGGACGCCCGGAATTCATGATACGTATCGTTAGCGCAGTCATCATCTTAGCGTTAGGCTTGTTTGGCACAACGATCAACGGTGTCGTGTTGATCGCCATTGTCGCCGCCATTTGTCTTGCACAAATCATCTTTGACTTGATGCGACGTGCGGGACGTAATATCACGTCGGGCGGCTCACAAATTCGGATTTAACCTCTAACTCCCCCTCTCCGTTCGGAGAGGGGGTCGGGGGGTGAGGCTGTAGTCCGTCGCTTGCTCCCCTCCCTGAATTCGGGGAGGGGTCGGGGGTGAGGTTTGGCTGAGGGGAGTGGGGCTATGCGAATCACATTTCACGGGGCGGCGCGAACCGTCACCGGCTCGAAACACCTGATCGAAGTGGATGGCAAGCGTATTTTGCTGGATTGCGGCATGGTGCAGGGCAAGCGTTCTGAATCGCGGGAGCAAAACATCAAGCTGCCATTTGACGCCCGCTCGATTGATGTGCTGATCCTGTCACACGCCCACATTGATCATTCGGGCAGCATCCCCAATCTGGTCAAGTCGGGCTTTCGCGGCGACATCATCAGCACCTACGCCACCCGTGATTTATGCGCGTCTATGCTGTTAGACAGCGCCAGCATTCAAGAACGCGATGCCGCTTTCGTCAACAAGCATCACCAGAAGCGTGGCGAACCACTCATCGAGCCGATCTATACACAAGAGGATGCGACCAAAAGTCTCGGCTTATTCATCACGCAGAACTATGACCGCCCGCGCCAGATCATGCCCGGCGTCACGCTCACGTTCAAAGACGCGGGTCATATGTTGGGCAGCGCGTTTGTCATCCTCGACATTGAAGATAAGGAACGCGGGCGTGATGTGCGCTTGGTCTTTAGCGGCGACTTGGGGCGCAAGGGCATTCCGATCATCCGTGACCCTGATGTGTGCGATTTTGCCGATGTGCTGATCATGGAAAGCACCTATGGCGATCATCAGCACCCGCCCTATGAAGATGATACCAAACGCATGGAGCAGATCATCATCGACACGTATAAGCGCGGCGGCATGGTCTTGATCCCTGCGTTCGCTGTTGGGCGTACACAGCAGTTGATCTACACGCTCAATCAGTTGGCGCGTGGCAACGACATCCCCGATATGCCCGTGTTCGTAGACAGCCCGCTTGCCATTGATGTCACCAGCGTGTATCGACTGCATCCCGAATGTTACGATGACGACATCCGGGCGTTCGTGCAAAGCGAAGTGGAAGGACGTGTTGATCCGTTTGGCTTCGACATGCTCACCTACACGCGCTCTGCCGCCGACAGCAAGAAGCTCAATTTCCTCAAAGAACCCGCGATCATTATTGCGGCAAGTGGCATGATGGAAGCGGGGCGCATTTTGCATCACCTCAAGAATCGCATCGAAGACCCGCGCACTACCGTACTGGTCGTCGGCTATCAAGCTGAAAACACGTTGGGTCGCCGTCTGGTGGATAAAGCGCCCGAAGTCTCGATCTTCGGGGAAAAGTATCAGAACAACGCCCATGTGGAAGTGATGAGCGGTTTCAGCGGTCACGCCGATAAAGACGGCTTGATCGGTTGGGTCGATGCGATGAAGAAGAAGCCGCGCCAGACGTTTTTGGTTCACGGTGAAGAACCTCCCGCATTCGCGCTGGCAGAGTCGCTGCGTTCGCGCTACGAAATGATGACGGTTGATGTTCCCGCCTTACATTCGTCTGTGGAGGTTTAATGCCCGGTAAAAGTCCGTTTTCGGATGATTGGCGCGACTGTCTGAAGGCGCACTATACACACGTCATTCGTGCAGAGGATCATCGTACCGAAAAGACGCTCCGTAACGTATTGTACGAATGTGGATTCAACGCTGACGACCTGAAAGAATGGTATGTGCTGGCGACCATGCACGTTGATGATCTGCCATCCGACTTTGTGCCAGATATGGAACTCGTCCAGCAAGTAGAAGTCGCCGCGCCACAGATCGAATCGCCACCGGAGATCGAGCTAACAGTTGAGGAGTCGCAGGGGAACGAGGATGACAAACCCCCGCCACCAGATAAATCAGGTTTTCAGCAGTTATCTCTATTCTGATCGAGTCCGTTTGCAGGGTTGCTGGACTCCCCCTCTCCTTTTTTCGGAGAGGGGGTTGGGGGGTGA
>JBBQRJ010000098.1:0-12523 GCA_038214955.1 Aggregatilineales bacterium
AAAACGTGGGGCGGAGACTGTGCGCTTAATCTCCGTCCCACTTAAGAGAGGTACTATTCGGGGAACTACAATTGCATGAGTAACGCGAAGAACGCGCACTACATTGATACCCTTATGGTACGCGCTCATTTCCCCTAAATCATGTGACAATCATCCCCATCAGCCGGACGTTTGTCATAAACGAAAGACGGCGCTATGATCGCCCGCATATCGTCAACCTCAACCCCTCGGAGTGTTCCCCATGCGCCAGTTCCAGAGCATCGACCAGTTCAGCATCGACGACGAAACCCAACTGTTGTCCATGACTTCTACGGATGACCCCGCGCAGCAAATTTCCATGCGCCGCGAAGGGGATCACCTCTCCATTTCGTTCAGCATCAATGCGCTGGAACTGGCGCTGCGACTGCGTTTTAGCGACTTCACCCGCGTGTTAGCGCACATGCAGCCCATTGATGGCTTGAACACGAGTCGGCAGGTCGGCACGGGGAATGCGTTTCTGGCGTTGGGCTTGCACACCGACGGATCGCTCATCATTCGCCCGACGCTCGTTGCCGATGCGACGGGGTATTTCACCCTCAACCTCAAATTGACTCCAGATGTCCATAAGAGTCTGATGGAATGGGTCAATGCGACAATTGCTCAGTTGCCAAAACAAGTCTAATTCGCTAAAATGCCAATCTGATCGTCGCGGAGAGTTCTCGTCAGCAGGGCTGTACGAGACGCCGAAGGGGCAAGCCATCAGCATCGCTGGTCTGATGGTGAAACTCTCAGGCTACAGGACGCGCCGATTTGCTTGACTCTGAAGTCCGCGACAGAGGCACACAGCTTTCCTGTGTGCTTTTTTTATTTCTGAGGAGAGATGCTTTGAATTTCCCGTCTGACCTGAAGTATATGAAAACGGATGAATGGATTCGCATTGAGGGAGACACCGCCACACTAGGTATTTCGGACTTTGCCCAGGATCAGTTGAACGACATCGTTTTCGTTGACCTGCCCGAAGTCGGGGCGACTCTCCCCAAAGGCGGAACATTCGGCGTCGTCGAATCCGTCAAGGCGGCGTCTGACCTGTTCAGTCCGGTAGCTGGCGAAATCGTTGAGGTCAACAATTTACTGCGTGGCACGCCCGAAACGCTCAACAGCGATCCCTACGGCAAGGGCTGGATCGTCAAACTCAAGATCAGCGGAGATGCGAATAACCCTGATCTTCTGGATGCCGCCGCCTACGAAGCATGGTGCAAAACACGCGGTTAACCCACCGAACCTCACCTCAGTCATATCGTATAGGACTCCCCCTCTCCTTTTTCGGAGAGGGGGTCGGGGGGTGAGGCTTCGATGTATTGCTATTTTAGAGGACACCCATTCCATGAGTTACATCCCCCATACCGACGTTGAACGCCAGCAGATGTTGGCGGCGATTGGCGTACCCACCATCGAGGACTTATTTGAAGCAGTCCCGGCGGCGTATCGCTTCCCGAAGTTGGATCTCCCTTCCGCATTGAGCGAAATGGAGATTCTCGCAGACTTACAATCGCTGGCAGAAGCCAACGACAGCGCCCACGATTTCAGCCTGTTTCGCGGCGCGGGCGCGTATCATCATTACGTCCCGTCCGCCGTCAATCACACGATTTTACGCGGCGAATTTCTCACCGCCTATACGCCCTACCAGCCCGAAGTGAGTCAGGGTACGCTGCAAGCGATCTTTGAATATCAGACGATGATCGCTCAGTTGACAGGCATGGACGGCGCGAACGCCAGCCACTACGACGGCGCGACCAGTCTTGCCGAATCGGTTACGGTGGCGCTGGAAGCCAGCCGCCACAAGCGCACAAAAGTGATCCTCAGCCCCTACATCAACCCACAGTACCGGGCTGTGACCCGTACCTATCATCAGGGCAACAACGTGCAGTTCGTGGGGGATGAAGGCGCAGCAGACTTAAACGACCTGTTGGGTATGTTGGACGACAACACCTCCATGTTCGCCGTTTCCTATCCCAACTTTTTGGGGCAAATCGAGGATTTCAAAGGCTTGGCGGCGAAAGTTCACGCGGCGGGCGCGTTGCTGGTGTTCGTCGCTAACCCGATGGCATTGGCGTTGTTCAAGAGTCCCGGTGAACTCGGTGCAGATATTGTCGTCGGGGAAGGTCAACCCCTTGGTATTCCCCTCAGCTACGGCGGACCTTATGTCGGCTTTTTCGCTACGAAAATGGCGCAAATGCGACGTATCGCCGGACGCATCGTCGGGGAAACTGTCGATAAGAACGGCAAAAAAGCCTACGTCATGACGCTGCGTCCCCGCGAACAGGACATCCGGCGCGAAAAAGCGACCAGTAACATTTGCACCAATCAAGGCTTGATGGCGCTGGCGGCGACGGTCTATATGTCGCTAATGGGCAAACACGGGTTGAAGAAAGTCGCAGAACTCAACTATCACAAGGCGCACTACGCGGCGGATCGCATCGCGCAGATTCCCGGCTATGAAGTAGATCGCTCGAAGCCGTTCTTCAACGAATTTGTGATCAAATGCCCGCGCCCCGTCCGTGAGATCAACGAAACGCTGCGCTCCGAAGGCATCATCGGCGGCTATGAATTGGGACGCGACTATCTGTATCTGTATGACCGGATGCTGCTGTGCGTCACCGAAATGAACACGAAAGCTGAAATCGACGTGCTGGTCGATATTCTGGGTGAGGTGAAGTAATGGCAATTCCTACGATTTACGAAATCAGCGTCAGCGGGCGCATTGGCGTTCCCGTTCCCAACTGTGATGTGCCGTTGACTCCCCTTCCCGCCGATCTGCTGCGTGACGAACTCGATATGCCCGAAGTAGGCGAACTGCAAGTTGTGCGCCATTTCGTCAACTTGAGCCACCTCAATCACTCGATTGATCAGGGGTTCTATCCGCTCGGTTCTTGCACCATGAAATACAACCCGAAGATCAATGAGGATGTAGCGCGGCTGCCCGGTTTCGCGCATCTGCACCCGCTCACCGATGATGAGTCGTCACAGGGCGCGTTGGCATTGATGTTCACCCTGCAAGAATGGCTGGCAGAGATCGCGGGCTTCGATGCGGTCAGTTTGCAGCCAGCGGCGGGCGCTCAAGGCGAACTCGCGGGTATCCTCATGATCCGTAAGTATCATCTAGATCGCGGCGACACCAAACGCACCAAAATTCTCGTCCCCAACAGCGCACACGGCACAAACCCCGCAACCGCCACAATGGCGGGCTTAGACGTGATCGAGCTGCCTTCGGACGCAAACGGCGATGTGAACCTCGAAGCCCTCCGCGCCGCGTGCAATGACACCATCGCGGGTATGATGATCACCGTGCCGAGTACGCTTGGCGTGTTCGACACCAAAATTCTCGACGTGATCAAACTGGTTCATGCGTGCGGCGGCTTGATGTATATGGACGGCGCGAACATGAATTCGCTGTTGGGCATCGTCAAACCCGGCGAACTCGGTTTTGATGTCATGCATTACAACCTGCACAAAACCTTCTCGACTCCGCACGGCGGCGGTGGTCCCGGTTGTGGTGCAGTCGCGGTCAATAATAAGCTGAAAGATTTCCGTCCGGGTCCCGTCGTGGAGATCATCGAAGAACCCACAGGCGACGAAACTGCGCCGCTCTACGGGTTGATCATGCCGCCCAAGTCGATTGGTCGCTTAAAGGCATTTCACGGCAATTTCGGGATGCACGTCCGCGCTTACGCTTACATTTCGGCGTATGGCGGCGAAGGCTTGCGCGATGTTTCCCGCGTTGCGGTACTCAATGCAAATTATATACGAGCGAATCTGCGCGATACCTATCACATGCCCTATGATCGCATTTGCGCTCACGAGTTCGTCATGGAGGGGCATTTCGACGATGCGCCAACCGTTCACGCGCTCGATATTTCTAAGCGGCTCATGGACTATGGCATTCACCCGCCGACCAACTATTTCCCGTTGATCGTGCCGGAAGCCCTGTTGATTGAACCTACCGAGACAGAAGACAAAGCCACGTTAGACGGCTTCATTGAGGTGATGAAGAAGATCGCGCACGAAGCCAAGACCGAGCCAGAACTGCTGACCACTGCGCCGCACATCACGCCAGTTGCCCGCCTTGATGAAGTTCGCGCCGCGAAACAGCTTGTCCTCTGCTGCCGCCCTATCCCCGAATGGGATGTCGATTACGTTCCTGCGACTAGCACCTAGAATTAAGTCAGCGGACGGCATAGTTGCCGTTCCTACGCAACAACCGTTTTGTAGGGATGCGATATATCGCGTCCGTGTTTACTCTTCAAGTATGTTTGCTCCCCCTCTCGCTTTTCGGAGAGGGGGTTGGGGGTGAGGTTTGTTTGGCGTCCACTCGTCCTTCTACATTGCCTGAAGTGATTCGAGAACAGGCAAGAATACATCTTCGTACAGCGTACTGCGTTCACCCGCCGGGGATTGCAAAGATACGGTATAAACACGCAGCCCCTCTACACCGATGGCAATATCTAACACAGAGCCTTGCAGCGTCAGTTGAAACAGCGTCCATGTGAATTGACCGAGCGTGAACGTTCCGCTAGACATCGGCACATAGCCAACTTGCGAGGCAATGAGTTCAACTGCATTCTCTAGCCCGCCGGAAAATGCCTGAATGATCAATGTACCCGTCGGGCTAGACCGGGATTGCGTGAAAACGCCGTTACCGCGATCTTCCCATGTTTGCGGCACACGTGCGCGAACACGCAGCTCGTCATCCCTAAAATCTCTGAAACCCACTCCTGTATTAACAGGGTCTACCGTAGCGACCACAGTCGGAGCAAAGATGGATGTATTCGCACGAGTAGGCGTTGCGGGGATAGGTGTATTAACCTCAAGTGTGGTACCCGCGCTCGGTGTATTGATAACAAGTGTGACGCTCGGAATCGGCGTGTTGACTGCAAATGTAGCAGTCGGTACATCTACTATAGGTGTCGGTGGCACAACCGTTGGTGTAGGGGGGTTTAATGCTCTATAGCAGTCAATATCAGGTCGAATCGTGGGGGTTGCTATGAATTCCTGTGCAACCAACAAAGCGCAGTCGTTCTCTGTGATCAAGCTGTGACTTGCACGGGGAAAGTCAAATAGAAAACCATTTTCAAGGTTTGTGACCACTTCTTCGGCATATTGAAGTGATGAAGAAGGATCGTATTCTCCATGCAGTACCAGCGTGGGAATATCGCTCACGACCCGTGCTTTGACGCTCGGATCAAGCGTTGGCACACCCCATGCTTGACACAATGCAAAAGCGTTTGTTACCGTCGCCACATCTACTGTGGCTAGTCCGTGATACTGTGGAGGTTGAGCTTCATAGGCTTGCTGCAAATCTTCCGGCGTGCGCCCAATCAAATCGTCCGCGCACAGTACCGAATACGTCATGCCGCGTGTGAGTGATGCATACGCCGGCAGCGCCGCGCCGCTCAAGTCCGACATCAACGTATAATCGCCCTGACTCACACTGTAAATGGCTTGTGGCAACCTCGTCACCACATCGGTTTCATTAATGAGCGTTCGTAAGTTATTCAGCAGCATATCGCCGGTCAAATACGAACTGTAGGCATCCCCTCTGATCGGATTAACGATGAACATCAACGCCGGAGCAGCATTCAACGCATCAATCGTATTAAACAACGTCTGCTGTAAATTAGGATACCGTTGTACGCAGATGGAATCGTTTTCGCAGATGGCGATCAAGCGATTCAACATCTCGTTGGCAAGACCGGGTGAGTCGATGAAAAAGCTGTGGTTGGGCACCATCACCGAGTCAAGGATGACGCTGCTTATCACGTTGGGAAAGTCGCGCATCACCGCTTGCGCCAGCAACGATCCATACGACACGCCCATGAGGTTGACTTGTTCATAGCCAAGCGTCGTCACCATGTCCGCGACATCAGCGGCACTCTCGACAGTATTAAACGCCGCCAAGTTGATGCCGTCGCTCACAAGCCGATTACGACACGCGATCAGCGCATCAAATACAGATTGCGCCGTCCGATTGGCATTCGGGATTCGCTCGAGCAGCGCAATCTGTGAAGCTGCGTATTCGGGACATTCCAGCGCCGGTTCAGACAACCCGACACCACGTTGATCGAACAGGATTAAATCCCGTTCTTCACCCGCCAGCCTACCTAGCTCTCCGCCGAATAAATAGCTGGCAATGCCAGTCGCCTGTTCGCCGGGACCGTCGGACAGCACAAGGAGAGGGACAGCAGTTGGGTCAGTTCCGCGTCGAATTGCCACCGACAAACGAAGCACATTTCCGCCCGGTTGGTTGTGAAACTCTGGCACGACCAGATAGCCGCAATCGACATTGCCTTCGGTGAAAAACTGGCAGACGGCAGGCTCGAAACGCGGCACAGTCGTTTGCTGTGCCGCTGCTGTACTCGATAAAATCAACACCGTGACGATAATTATCAGGCTTCTGAACATCGACTCTCAATTCCTTCACATAGGCTGAATCGCTTCTAGGACGGGTAGTAAAACGTCCTCGAATAGCTGATCACGATCAGCGGGCAGCGTCTGCAACAGGACTAGCATAACCTTAGAACCTTCATTCGCCAAAGCGACATCGATATTTAACCCTTGCACCGATGTTTGATACAGCGTCCACTCGAACTCCCCTGCGGTGATCGTATCCGTCTCGGTGGGTGCGCCGCCTAGCTGTTGGGTGAGCAAATCAAGCGCGTCTTGCACTGTGCCTTCAAAGGCTTGCTGGAGCAGCACCGTGTTACTCACCTGTGATACGCCATAAATGCCGGGACCAAATTCTTGCCAGCCTACTGGCACAATTCCGCTAATCCCCATTGCCTCGTTGGTGTACGGCTCAAATGTCAATTCGCCATCGCCAACGGGAAGCGCAAACGCGACAGGGGGCATTTCTGCAATGCACGACGCATCCGGTTCAGTCGTTGGGTCAGCAATGAAGGCTGTCGCAATTGTGAGGGCGCATTCGCTCGAATTGATCACACTGTGACCAATCGCCGGGAACTCGTACAAGTAGCTGTTCTCAAGGTTCGCGGCAACGGCTTCCGCATAGATGAACGGTGTCACCGGGTCATATTCGCCCCCCATCACCAGCGTAGCAATATCACTCTCAAGCGGCGCTTTAACGCTTTCATCCAACGTTGGCACGTCCCACGCTTCGCAAAGCGCAAAGGCGGTTGTTTCTATCGCTACTTCAATATCCGCCTGTCCGCGATACTGCGGCGGCTGTGCTTCATACGCTTGCAGCAGTTCTTCAGGGGTACGCCCTACCAGATCATCGGCGCAAAAGACTGAATACAACATGCCGCGTGATAACGCGCTGTATGCCGGGATCACTGCACCGCTCAACTGCGTCATGAGCGCGTAATCGCCCTCGCTGACGTTGAAAATTGCCTGTGGCAGCAAGGGCAGCACAGCCGCTTGATACAAAAAGACGGATAGATTGGTCAGTATGGCATCACCTGTTAAATACGAATCGTAGGTCTCACCCGTCATCGGGTTGACAATACTGATCGGCACGGGATTCGCATTCAACTCATCGATCACATCGAATAACACCTGTTGCAAATTCGGGTACGCCGCGCTGCATTCCACCTCTGCTTCGCACGCCGCGATCAAACGGTTGAGCGCTTCAGAAACCGTTCCAAACGAATCAATGAAGAAGCTGCGATCTCTTGGCAGCACCGAGTCGATAATGACGCTGCGAATGATCGCCGGATAGTCACGCATGACCGCTTGTGCCAACAGCGACCCATACGACACGCCCACCAAATTCACCTGCTCATAGCCGAGCGCCGTCACAATGTCCGCCACATCTGCCGCGTTTTCGAGCGTGTTGTACGCCGACAGATCATTGCCCTCGCTCACCAACCGGTCACGACACGCCACCAGCGAATCGAAGTTTGCTTGAGCCGCAGCGTCTGCATCGGGTTCTAGTTCTAGCCATTCAAGGATCGTATCCGTGAATTCGGGGCAATCGAGCGCGGGTTCAGACAAGCCTACCCCGCGCTGGTCGAAAATAATGAAGTCGCGTTCTGCTCCCGCCAGCGCAGTAAAGTTTCCATTGACGAGGAAATTGGCGGACGCCGTCGTCTTTTCACCCGGACCGCCCGACAGCAGCATCACAGGGTCGGCACTGGAGTCTGTGCCACGACGAATCACGACGGACAAACGAATCGTGTCACCGTCCGGTTGATTATGAAATTCTGGCACGACGACGAATCCGCATTCAATCGTCGCATCTGCTTCAAATGGGCAGTCAGAGGGTTCAAAACGGGGTACAGCATCCTCTTGTGCTACTGCTGGAAACGCCGCCAGCAGCAGTAGAGCCACGATGATAAGGGCGAACTTTGTCATTTATGGAGTCTCCTAGTTTACGCATATACTGTACGTTCTCGACTTGTTGAACGTTGCAAGAACGTTTAAAATTATTTTTCAACGTAAACATATCACATTCTTGATTTTCCTGTCAATGCGTTAAAAATAAATTTTCAATGAGAGGATTCCATGTCCGACGATCCAATTCGTCCAAAGTTTGAACACATCATCAGCGACCTTGACGCTCTCAAAATCTACTTTGACCCCGTGCGCCAGCGCATTTTACATCAGCTCGTCGGCGAACCGCGCAGCATTCAGCAAATCGCAGAAAAGTTAGAAGTCCCCTTTACCCGTCTGTACTACCAGATCAACTTGCTCGAAAAACATGGGTTTATTCATGTGGTCGATACACGACCCCTCGCGGGCGCAGTCGAAGAAAAGTTTTATCAGGTGACGGCGTACACCTTCCCCATCCAGCGATCTCTGCTCACGCTGGGTACGCCCGAAGGCGAACAGGGGATGGAATACGTCATGAGCATCGTGTTTGATGACACCCGTGACGACATTCGCGCCGGACTCCGCGATGATACGATCAACATGAACGTCTACCCGCCCCACCCGGACTCGCTCCTCATCCGTCGGATGCCGTTATTCCTCACCTCAGAACAAGCACAGGGCTTCTACGAACGCCTCTTAGAATTAACGAAAGAGATGTTCGCCGCACAATCGTTACCCGGCGAACACAAACGGCGTTACAATTTCATGGTAGGTTTACACCCTTCCTCGCTGAAATTTCACGACGAAGAACAGGCGTCGTAGGTGTCACTCATGTGTCCGCATTCTATCTCCCAAAGGAGTCGCCGTTGTCGCAAATGCGCTTAGTGACACCGCGTGGACGGCGGCGCGTTGACCGTCTAACGCGCATGATCCGCGCTGTGTGGCGCGATACATCGGCGTTATGGCATGAGTTTCGCCGCCCCTTGATCGCGTTTTTACTTGCCACATTGATCGGCGGGTGGTTATACGGTGAACTACTGGTAGCAGCAGGCTATCCACGTATTCCCTTTGTTGATCTCCCCTACTTCATGGTTTCGTTGATGGTGTTCAATCCTGTTGCCGACCCACCGCCCGAACCCTATTTGATCGCCTTCTGGTACATGATGCCGCTGGTCGGCATTTACATTGTGGGGCGTGGGGCGTCGGACTTCATCCGTCTGTTCTTTGATCGCACAGAGCGCCGCAGCGCATGGGAGGAAGCAGTCGTGTCTACCTATCGAAATCACGTTATTGTCATGGGAATCGGGCATATCGGTTTGCGTGTGCTGCGATCCCTCGCAGACATGGGCATTGAAACCGTCGCCGTTGACCTCAAGCACGATGATCGCCTTGACCACGAATTAAGCCAACTCCGCGTACCGCTCATCGTCGGGGATGGACGGTCACGAGTCATACTCGAATCGGCGGGTCTGCCCTACGCTCGCTCGTTGATCGTCTGCACCTCTGAGGATTTCATCAATCTGGAAGTGTGTGTCCGCGCACGCGAGATCAACCCGAAGGCGAAAATCGTTGTCCGCATGTGGGATAACGAGTTTTCTAATCACCTGAAACATTCCCTCAACGTGGAAACGATCAGCTCGTCCGACCTCGCCGCGCCAGCCTTCGCGGGTATGGCAATAGGCGTCGATATTGCGCCGACGTTCAACATTCACGACACCGATTACAGTTTGCTCCGCTTGCAGGTCGAAGCGGGTTCACAGTTGGACGGCAGAACTATAGACGACGTTCAAAGCGAACATGACATTGATGTGGTATTACACGAGCGCGATTCCGAAGTTGATGTGCATCCCCCCGGCGACATGACCATTCGCGCACGGGATAACCTCGTGATCTTCACGCGCCACCACCAGATCACCGATATTCTGGCGCTCAACAACAAGTAAATTTTGTACGGTCTACAGGAATCGTATAATGCATGTATAGCGAGAGGTTGAATAATGGCAACAACCAGACTATCGCCCCACGAGGAAGTATTCGAGTTTTTGCTTTCGTCACCATCCCTCGAAGCAGTGATCGCGTTTCGCCCGTCTGAAAAGACGCAGCAGCACATCCGTGAACTGTTATCGGCAAATGATGAAGGTCAACTCAGCGCCGAAGGGAAAATCGAACTCGATGAGTTTGCATCTGTTGAGCATTTCGTCCGCATGTTAAAGGCACACGCACGTCTCAAACTCACACACTCATGACCTACATTCCCGAATCACTTCGTCGCAAAATTTATGAACGCGCTAATTACCGCTGTGAATATTGTCACCTTCATAGCGAAGATGCGTATATGCCTCATGAAGTGGATCACATTCGCGCTGAAAAACACGGGGGTAAAACTGATGAGGCTAATCTTTGTTTAGCTTGTTTTGATTGTAATCGTCACAAAGGCAGTGACTTTGCATCCTTCGATCCGCTAAATGATAGTG
Organism: Aggregatilineales bacterium; assembly: GCA_038214955.1. Lineage (GTDB taxonomy): Bacteria > Chloroflexota > Anaerolineae > Aggregatilineales > Phototrophicaceae > Flexifilum. Next base: position 10,782 of record JBBQRJ010000098.1, read on the forward strand.
TTGTTCTACTGTTTCATCCACGCCGTGATGAATGGTTTAAGCACTTCCAACATGAGGGTAATAGTGTTCAACCGCTGACACCACAAGGTCGCGTCACTGTGGAACTACTTCAAATAAATACGCCAGAGCGTTTGGCGGAACGAGACATATTGATCAAAGCAGGTACTTACCCACCCTAACGAAGCCTTTTATATTTTCAGAAAAATCTCACTGATTGCCAGCGTGAAACCGGGAAGCACATCACCGCCCGTCAGCACATCATGGATCGTCAGCAGGTGGCGTTCAGTGGGAGTCAGCACTTCAACAAGCCGCTGCTTCGGGTAAACCAACCACACCATCTTTGACCCGTTCGCCAGATAGTAACCTGCCTTCTCTGCCATAAATTTATCGCTTTGATCGGGTGATTGCACTTCAACCGCAATATCCGGCATATAGGCGGCAGCCCCGCGTTCCGTCAGGGTTTTGCCTTCACGTAACACAATCGAGAGATCGGGAATGAAACTATGATTCCTATCGCTTGGGAGTTGATAACGTGCTTCTGAAAATGCCCATGCAATCGGATGTTCACGAAAGAACATAAACAGAAATCCGTGTAAAACATGTAGTATCAAACCATGCAATTGAGTTGGCATTTTCTCGACGATCTCCCCATTGATGAGTTCAAGCCGACGATCCGTATTCTCAGCTTGGGCAATAATGCGCTCAAACTCATCAACCGTCACCCGTTCTTTTTGAACTGCCATACCTATACCCCGCCTCTCATTGTAGGGACGCGCAACGGCTCCGTCCGCTCGTCTATTTGGACAAATGCGGACGCCATAAATGGCGTCCCTACGTTCTACTTCTATCTTACCCCTGCTTTTTCTTACTCGGAAACCGACTCACAACCTTCGCGGCGACCTTGCTATTCCCCACAAAAATCGCTGTGCCGTCGTTGTTCGCACTGTCGTTAACCAACGCCTGCCCTAGCTGGTAGCCTTCGCTGTCAATGCTGCATGAGGTCACAAAACCGACCTGAGTCCCGTTCGCATCCGTGATCGCATCGCCGGGGTGCGGCGGACGTGCGCCCTTTGCATCCAACCGGAAACGCACAACCTCAGCATCGCGTTCCTGTTCATGCCGCGCAAACGCCCTTTTACCCACGAAGAACGGCTTCGACAGCTTGACATAGCTCCCGAAACCCGCGTCTGCCGGGTTCAGGCGATTTTCGCCGCCCAACTCGTGACCGTAGAGCGGCAAACCCGCCTCCGTGCGTAGGCTATCACGCGCCGCCAACCCCGTCGGAGTCGCGCCCGCGTCGATCAATTCGCGGAACAGCGCCGCCGCTTGATCAGGATGCACGAACAATTCATAAGCCGTGCGTTCGCCCGTATAACCCGTGCGCGACACAATCAGGTTGTATTCGCCCAACGTGACGCGAGTCACGCCCGCCCACGCCAAACCGCTGACCTTCTTCTTATCCGCGTCCGTGCCGCCAAGCGACAGCAGAATATTCTTGCTGTTCGCCCCTTGCAGCGCCACATCTACGCGCTGATCCGCGCCCGACGACTCCGCACGCAAATCGCGCAGCACGAGCCGATCCGTCCCTGCGACTCGTCGTTCGGGATGAGCCGCATCAATCGCCACTTGACCACTCTTGACCGCGTTCAGCCACGCCCAATTTTTATCATTATTCGAGGCGTTCACCACGACCAGATAATGATCTTCCCCGATACGATAGATCATCAAATCATCGAACGGGA